>JAUVLX010000166.1 GCA_030600525.1 Desulfobulbus sp.
GGGGGTGGCCATTCTGGTATCGTTACCCATGCGTAAATGTGCGGGGGGACCATCGGAGGTAGGACGTCGACCAATGGAGAACCACATGGGCAGGCCGCCGATGTTGTTCCAGTTGACGAATGCACGGTCTACATAAAGGGCACTGTCATTGGGGGTGCGGGTCACATTGCCGTCAAAAATGGGGAAACCACCAGCCAGGTTATCTGGGGTTGACTGCATACCCCACGCCTTATACATGGCAAGGCGTCCTTTGAACTCCACGTTTTCAGTCGCTTTAACCCGCATGTTGAGGCGGAAGCGGTTGGTAAGGATGGTGTCGTTTTCTTGATCTCCCATGGCTTGGGTAGCATAGGTGGGTTGGCCGTTTGCCATCCCGGTCATCCGCAGAGGCGTACCCGCTTCAAACAGGTTGCTGGCACTGTAATAATCACCGCGGGCACGGAAGTCGCCGTAAAAGGTAAAACGAGCTGCCAGGTCCCATGACTCTGATTTTTCCTACATCAGGTCATCCATGTAATTATCTTTTTCACCGTATTCGGTCATTGCCTCGCTTTGTTCGGCCAACTGGGTTTTCAAGGCATCAAGCTGTCTTGCAAGTTCTTCGATCTTGCCTTCCAGGTCTTGAGGTGTTTTGCCTGCGCCTGCAAAGGTTGTTGCTGGTAACGCCAGCAAACCCGCCAAAGCAAGCATGGACATTTTTTTTACCATGTTTCCTCCTCCTTTCTTCCTTCCCGTGAATTTCTGAAACCATATCGATAATATGTATTTGCAGAACAAAATTTATAATTTGCAACCGATAGTATCGTTATAATAAAAGAAAGTCAATGTGATAGCTATCGAAAGTATAAAAAATTGTACTCAGGGGGTGAGGCGGAAGGAGGAGGCAACCACCGGATGCGGATGATGCATCCGGTGGTTGATGGGTTTGCTAATAGTAGCGAAAGGTCATTTTGTTGTTTTTCCGTCCGATCTTGACACTGCCGCCTTTTTTGAGGGCACCGAAAAGAATTTCGTCGGTCAGGGTGTCGCCGATTTCCTTCATGATCAGTCGCCGTATGGGACGAGCCCCGTAGGCCGGTTCATACCCCTCACTGGCAATCCAGCGCCGTGCACTGGGAGTTAAGGAAATTGAAATGTTTTTTTCAGACAGTTGGGCTTGCAGCTCAAGTGTCATTTTATCGACAACTTTTTCAACACTATCTATGCCAAGGGAGGAAAAGCTGATAGTTGCATCAAGACGGTTGCGAAATTCCGGGGCAAAAAGATTTTTAATGGCTTTTTGCTCTTTCCCTTTAGAATCGCCTATAAAACCGATGGTCTGTTCACTCATCTCTCTGGCACCGGCATTGGTGGTCATGATGATAATGACGTTGCGGAAGTCTGCCCGTCGTCCTGCGTTATCAGTGAGGGTGGAATGATCCATGACTTGGAGGAGAACTGAGAAGACATCCGGGTGCGCCTTTTCGATTTCATCAAGCAGCAGTACCGAATAGGGATGTTTGCGAATGGCATCGGTCAGTAGGCCTCCCTGATCAAATCCTACATAACCAGGGGGGGCACCAATAAGTCTTGCCACCGCATGTTTTTCCATATATTCACTCATGTCAAAACGCTCAAAGTGGATGGAAAGAGCTGCAGCCAGTTGCCTGGCGACCTCTGTCTTGCCGACTCCGGTCGGACCTGCAAAAAGGAATGACCCTGTGGGCGCCAATGGATTGCCAAGGCCAGCTCGGGAGCGCTTAACCGCCATGACAACGGCTTCAAGTGCTTTGTCCTGACCAAAGATGGTTGATTTCAACTTGCTGTTTAAGTTACGAAGGTCTTTCGTGTCATCACTCACCTTGCTGGAAACAGGTACCCTGGCCATTTTGGACACGATACGCTCTATATCCTTAACGCCCACTGTTTTGCCGGTTTTCCCCATTAACCGAAAAGAGGCACCGACCTCGTCCATAATATCAATGGCCTTGTCAGGAAGGAAGCGATCATTGATATACCTGTTAGCCAGTTCAGCTGTAGTGACAATGGCATTCTTGGAATAACGGACATTGTGATGCTCTTCGTAGCGAGGCTGCAACCCTTTTAAGATATTGCAGGTGTCGTCTACTGAAGGCTCTTCAATATCTATTTTTTGAAATCTGCGCGCCAGAGCCCTGTCTTTTTCGATATGATTTTTAAATTCTTCATAGGTTGTTGAACCTATGCAGCGGATGGTGCCCGCTTGCAATGCAGGTTTAAGAAGGTTTGAAGCATCCATGGAACCACCGCTGGTGGCACCTGCACCAATAATGGTGTGCATTTCGTCGATAAAGAGGATTGCGTTGTCCTTTTTTTCGATGGCAGCAACCACGTCTTTAAGCCGTTTTTCAAAGTCACCTCGATATTTGGTCCCCGCAACCAAGGTGCCTAGATCCAGCATATAGATTTCTGTGTCCTGGAGCAGGTCCGGCACTAGTTTATCCTTATCTGGGGGATCCGACTGGCGCGCTATCCCATCTTCGTAGATTCTGAGGGCAAGTCCTTCTGCCATAGCTGTTTTACCGACTCCGGGTTCACCCACCAGCAAGGGGTTGTTCTTTTTCCGGCGACAGAGTACTTGCATCATCCTGTGCAGCTCACTGTCTCTGCCAATCAGAGGATCAATAGTTCCCTCTGCTGCTCTTTGGGCATAATTTACCGTAAAGTCCTGGAGAGCGTTGTTAGTGGCTTTTTGCTGTTTATTTTTGTTGGGGGTTGGCGGGGGCTGTTTGAGTGGCTCACTCTGCAACCCGTCTGGTAGACCGTGAGAAATATATTCAACCACTTCCAGGCGACCAACTCCTTCTGAACCGAGAAAATAAACGGCATGGGAATCTGGTTCGGTCAGGATGGAAACAAGTACGTCACCAGTGTCGACCTGGTTTTTGCCACAACTCTGCACATGACTGACAGCCCTCTGCAAGACCCTGTTAAAGGCAACTGTTTGTGAGGGTTCGCTTTCGTTGTCTTTTAATACCGGCATACCACTGGTAAAGAATTGCTCAAGCCTTTCCTTGATGTTGGTATTGTTGCCGCCGCACTTGTCAATGATGTGTCGGGCCAGTTCGTCATGGAGCAATCCGTAGAGCATGTGCTCCACGGTAACATATTCATGTTGTTGACTTCTAGCCTCTTTGATGGCCTTTATCAGTGCCAGTTCCAATTGTTTACTCAGCATAGTCTTTATCCTTATACAGAGACTGGACGCAATCTCTTTTGTTGGAGAATGGTCCGTTGTCCTCTGGTGGTGTTAACAGTCTTTTTCAAGAGAACATTTCAACGGGAATTGATTTTTTTGGGCCAAACGATGCACCTGGGATATTTTTGTTTCCCCTATCTCACGGGTATAAACACCCGCAACGCCCATTCCCTGGTGATGTACATCAAGCATTATTTTTGTGGCCTCGGTGCTGTCCTTGTTAAATATTGTTTCAAGAATCATCACGACAAAGTCCATGGTAGTGTAGTCGTCATTATGGAGCAGAACTTTAAAAAGTGGTGGTTCCTGCAGCTTGTTCTGGTTTTCTGCGAGAATATCACCTTGAAGGTTAGATTGTTCCTTGGTCATTATGAACAGTTTCTTACTCTGATATTTGTGTATGCTGCAAACCGTCTCTGAAGTCGATTGTGCAGCGTTATTTTTGTTGAATGAGTTGAAATAACAACGAGGTTGGGCTTTTTCTCCCTTATATTACTTGTATTGTAATGCTCTCCCCTGAATTTTCAAGTTTCCTTTCATGATGGAGGGCCATTGTTACCGCTACTGGGCAAGCATGGAGAGGAAAAGGTGTTGGAGAATTATTTGTGGAGTCAGAGGTGAACCCTTGAGCCGCATCTCTGTTTGCAGCAAGAGATGCAGCCAGTGCTGGAGCTGAGGTAAGGGGTGGTTCGCTGCTGTCTTGAATTGCATGTAGAGTGCATATGGGTGGCCGCTGAGTTCTTTTTTCCAGGTGGAGTGCTCTTTCAGCAGGGGCAGGCACTGATTTTGAAAAGTGCTGGCAGACATGGAAGGGGTATAGCCGAAACGGGATTGTTCCTGAAGGGAGCGGAACAATAAAATTGAGCGGATTGTATTGCGCAGTGTTGCGATAAGGGCAAGGGGATGGAACCCGTTGGCCTGGAGCCTGTCTGCAATAAGAAGAACCTGCCTGAGATTTTTAGCCGTCAATGCGGTTGTCAATTCAAAAAGAGCTTCCTGGCGGGTCCTGCCCACCACTGCATCAAGGTCTTCCTGGGATATTTTTTGACGTTGCCCGATATAGAGCATGACCTTTCTCAGCTCCATGACCACTGCAACCGGGTGGAAGCCGACTCTTTCTATCAACCGATCAGCGACAGCTGGCACAATGGTTTTATCCATTTCTGTCAGTGTCTGTTGGATGAGTGCTAGAAGCACACTTTTTTGTTGTTTCTGTGCCTTGGCAGAGGAACCTGATTCAACACCGAGGTCCAACACAACATGGTGTTCTTTGAAATATTTGAAAAGTTTTTTTCGTTTATCAACCTCTTCGGCAATCAGGATCAAGATGTTGTTTGCAGGGATGTTTTCCTCAAGACACTCTATGAGCAGTTCTGCTGAGTTGGCAGCGCTTTTGATCTGCTTGTCAGGCTGTGAACGGATTACCAACAAGGCTTCAACCGTCCAGGAGATATCTCCGTCAGGTTTAGTGAAGCCGAAAGCGTGTTTCCACTGTTGAGGTGATAGTTGGCTGAGGTCATTATCAGCATTATCTGGTTTTATGCCTCCAGCACTGAGAAAAGCGCGGAGTGATCGTATTGCTTGTTCTGGTTTATTGGCTTCGTGGGCCTGTACGGCTTTTTTCCAGATATTTTGTGCAACTGTTTTTGAAAAAAAGAGTCGAGTATCAGTAACTTTGAAAATTTGACGACCAGGAAGAAGGCTAAAACTACGCAGTTTGTACACTAGGGTTGCCGTGTCCTCACGCTCGCCGTCAACGGAATGGATTGTTCCAGGGGTCTGGAGGAGTTGTTTCTCAAGTTTTTCCACAGCGTCCTGACATAAATATCGTTCACCAAAAATGAGATAGACTTGGGCAGCATTACTGCCAGTCTGCTCCAGTAGCTTGGGGAGTGTTTCGCGGGTATAGACAGACATACAGGTTAACTCTTTTTTGGGTGGAGAATGGAGCCAGGTTGGCTGATAAACATTTTATGAAGAATGGCTGTCAACGATCCTGGTTGCAGATAGTCCTGACCACGGCCGGCCTTGAAAAATGAAACGGAGGCATCGGTAACCTTATCCCAGGTGTCAGCTTTCCTATGGGTGGCGATGAATTCAAATAAAAAGGTGTTATAAGAAGTGTTTACTTCAGTCAGGCCAGTGCCGATTGTTGCCAGAATGTCTACTGACCCTTCAAAAAGCTGGTTAAGGTGAGAGTATACCTTAACACCGCCACAGGAGCCAATGCTTAAAAAACGCTGTTTGTTTTTGAGCATTGATTGGGTGAGCATCTTGCGTTTGATAAGAGTGGTTATTGGGTCTGTGATTTGTTCTTTTCTCCAGTAGCTATGGCCGCGCTGGATGAGCATTTCATGGCCACTTGTAACAAAGTGAAGCAGCCTTTCTTGCTGGTCTCCCAGGTTCGCATATACAGAGAGGGTGTGACGGATGGTTATGTGATTAAGCGTTCGACTAAAGGCAACGCTGATGTTTTCAGTCTCCATCAGCTGAAAAAGTTCGGATAATCCATGTGGACCCATGGTTTCATATTGAGTTATGAGGTCCCTGAATTTTTTCTGCTGCAAGGGAGATGTTGCACCAGGTATATGGCCAGGAGCAGGCTGCAGAAGATAGCCCTTTTGCAAAAGGTGACGTGCAAAGGAATAAAACGATTGCCGTCCATCATCATCGGGATGGAAAAGGGACAGAGAGACCAGGCTGTTGTCCTGCTTCCATTCCGCAAAAGGTGTACGCAGGTATGGGGCAAAAGAGATACGGCCGTACTTTTGCTCAAGCAGTCTCAACTTTTTCCGGTCCTTCCCAGTGAGGAATTCCTGGTGATGTTGATGATAATACTGCAATGTTGCAATCAGTAGCCTCGCCGTCTCGGGCTTGGTTTTCTGTACGGCGTTGATCATCTTTTGAACAAGATAGGACCGGGCATCTGGCTTGAGGACGTTGAAAAGCGGTTGCATTGTAGCCGTAAAGACAAGCAGTGAGGCGGGATCACGAAAAGCCGACTGGGCGACCAAATTGAGCACTTGTTGTTGCTGTTGACCGTTTTTGGGGAAAAATGCGGCTAGTTTGCCCTTTTGGGCACAACTGGTGATGAACTGTGCTACCAAAAAATGTGTCGGGTCAACGGATTCCAGTAAAAGAAGGAGGTTGCCTGTGAATACTTCCGTTAGGCGCCGCTGCAGAACAGGAACCAGGATGTCCCGAAAAGAGGAATCATACAATTCACTCCCTTGGCTCAGGAGGGCGTAGATATTGATCGATGTCAGGCTGGAAGCGATATGTGACCTGGTAGCAGAGGTTGCTTTACGCAGGATATTGACTGCTGTGCCTTGTTGCTGCGCTTTAATTGCTGCGGAAAATTCGTTACCATAACGGACTCTGATAACCGGTGAAAGTTGATTGAAAAGTCGGTACAGCTCTTTGGAAGGCAGCTGGCGGAGAACGTTTGAAGAACGCTCCCTGCCAAAGCGATCTGTGAGGGCGTGGAGGTTGTTTATCTCCCATATAAGAGTCTGACTGGCCGCCTGCATGCCTTGGAGCAGTTGTTTCTTCTGCCTCTTTTCAAAGGTGGATACTTGGGTCTCCTGGATGTCAGGTGGCAGAGCAAAAAACATGATCAGCCAATCCCAGGCTTCCTTGCTGGATGGTTGGGTAGAGGCAAAAAGGAAATGAGCGTTCCAGGCATTTTGCTTTCGGAGTCGGGAAATCAGGGGCAATCCCTCAAAAAAGGTAGCCGTATCCATGTCTTCAAGCAGGGCATAGGCCGTTGTTGCCATGGCCTGACTTTCGCTGAGCCTGTGTATAGTGAGTAACGCCGCTGTTATTTTTTTGGCCGTCATTCCTTTGACTACCAGCATGGCCTGCAGTGCTTGATGGGTTGTAACAGGCAGCTTGTTGAGCATGGGAATTAACTCCAGAGCAAAGCCTGGAGTCGTATCAGGGAGGCCTGAAAAAGCATTGAGGGTCTTACCCGCTGCATAGGAGAGGGTGCTGATTGCAGGCACTGCTCTAAGCGAGAGAACAATATCAGTCTCGTTAAGGCAGCTCCATTGTTCAAAACTGCGCATCTGTTCAAAGGTGAGATGGTGGTTTATGAGCAGCGACCAGATGTTTTGACACTGGGCAAAGCTGAGAACCGGCAGCCTGCAGAATACACGGAATATACGCTGGCTGTTATGGTTGAGTCCTTTAATGATTTCTTTGCCATAGGCCACTTGCTCACTGGTAAGGCAGTCGTTTCTCTGGTATAGACTGACGGTCTGCCGCCAGCTTGCATGCTGCAAGTCAAGGGGAGCCCCGTGGACTTTTATTGCGGTCGTAGCCTGCAGTACTGCAAAGAGCAGGATGGAGAAGAGTAAAATACCAGTGAGCTGTTTGCGAGAGAAACTATGGATGTGGAACATAAAGGATATACAAAGCTAGTAGTTTCTTATCGGGGGAGC
>JAUVLX010000089.1 GCA_030600525.1 Desulfobulbus sp.
TGCTCAGTGGAAAGAAATGCGAGAAGATCCGGCCACCAAAATTCACCGTCCCCGCCAGGTCTACACAGGGGAACCAGCCCGGATTTTTGCTCCTTTGGGAGAACGGCTTTAACCAGCTTTTCGCATTGAAAGACTTCATCCTCCTGTGCTGATGATACAGGAGGATGAAAAAACCCATCCTTAATATTTACCCCTCACCTTGTAAGTCAGCTTCTGTTGCCCTTGAGGGGAAACAGGCACTTCCCAAACAACCGCCCTTGCTGCTTGCTCTACAGGTTACAACGTTGTACTTATCATTTTCCAACCCTAGGCACAGGTCCTTCGACCCGAACAGACACTGGCTCCTTTTTAGCATTTTTAAGCGTCAACTCATACTCACTTTCAGTAATATATTCCTGCTGTAAAGCGCATGCTATCTTCTCAAAATAGCGCTGTCGTTGAAAGAAACAAAAATGGCTCTAGACTTTTCCACCTGCGCTTTGCACGATGAAATAACGAAGCTGTGATTGCTGATCTAGAGTGAGGGTATCAAATTTAATACCGAGTCGCTTGGTGTGGAGTACACTGAATAGGGAAGGAGAAATGAGAGCTACTTCGGCAATAAGTTCCCCAGAAATGTGTGGCAGATAAGTATCTTTACCTGAGGAAAAAAGATCAAAATTGTAATCGGTAATACATTTTTCTTTAAATGCGACGTAAGTGATCGCCATTCCTGATTCGCTGATATCAACTATTGCATGAGGAGTTGCTTCCAGAAAGGCATAAGTCCCTTCTTTTAGTTTATAACGTGGATGCTTACGCCGCTCTTTCCGTTGTTGTACCTGCGGCATTTTTTCCATAATCGCTTAAAAATTTATCCTACACTTTACATGATTTAACAAGTTGACAATATTCACGCACCAATCGCCAGCGTTGAGCAGGACTTAAGCGAAAATAAATGGGACTGAGCATCAGGATTCGTATTGCTTGCCGAGGACTCATAGTATTTCCTCCTGATTTAATTTTGGTCGTTGCTATTATTAATGCAAAAAACGTCCCTAACTCAAAAAATATACATTATCTCCTGTAATGACCGTCTCACCGGCCCTTAATGTCAATCAATTCGCAACACAAAAAAAAACAAAATCCGAAAAAACGGAACAATCGGAAATAAATATCCTTAATCGTGGAAAAACACCCAATACCTGCAAACTGTATGGTTATTTCAATGAAACACGTTCATCTTTGCCAAGGTTTTGACCATAATCAAGATGCACAGTCAGAGGCACATCGAGAATAGCTGCATTTTCCATGGATTCCTGCAGCAACCGAGCAACTGCTGTCATCTCTTTGTCAGGCACTTCAAGAACGAGTTCGTCATGAATCTGGAGAATCATCCTTGCCTCAAACCCGTTCTTTTTCAGCTCTCCATCTACCTGTAACATGGCCTTTTTCATAATATCAGCAGCCGTTCCCTGAATAGGTGTGTTTATGGCGATACGCTCTGCAAATTCCCGCTTGGTTCGATTACTACTGTTTATTTCAGGCACGCTTCTCCTTCGCCCTGTCAATGTTGTAACAAACCCCTGTTCTCTGGCCTGCCCTACAACCTTTTCCATAAACTCCTGTATCCCGGAAAAATGAGCAAAATAACGATCAATAAATGCCTGCGCCTCCTTCCTGCTCACATCGAGCTGATTGGCCAGGCCATAGCTCGACATCCCGTACACGATACCAAAATTAATCGTTTTTGCTGCTCGCCGCATTTCTGCTGTTACCAGCTCCGAGGCAACTGAAAAAATCTGCGAGGCGGTTTGCCGATGGATATCATCTCCCCTGTTAAAGGCAGCAATCAAGGTCGGATCTTGTGAATAATGAGCCATTACCCGAAGGTCAACCTGGGAATAATCACCGGCCAGGAGCTGCCATCCGCTTTCAGCAATAAAAGCTGATCGAATACGCCTCCCCTCTTCTGTCCTAATCGGAATATTCTGCAAGTTTGGATTGCTTGAGCTGAGCCTTCCTGTAGCGGTGCCACACTGATTATAGGATGTATGAACTCGACCGCTTTGCGGATCTCGGAGCGCTGCTAGTTTGTCCACATACGTGGACTTGAGCTTGGCGATGTTGCGATACTGAAGGATCAACGCTGGTAGCTCATGATGCTTTTTTAATTTCTCTAAAACCTTAACATCTGTTGACCATCCGGTTTTAGTTTTCCTCCCTTTTGGCAGCTCAAGTTCTTCGAACAAAATTTCGCCCAGCTGTTTGGGTGATTGTATATTAAATTCCTTGCCAGCAGCAGCATAGATCTGTTGCTCATAACGATCAAGCTCTTGGCCAAAATCCTGAGCAAGAATTGCCAGGGTATCGGCATCAACAATAATACCGTTTGTTTCCATGGATGCAAGCACTCTTACCAACGGGCCTTCCACGTTTTCAAGCAATGGCAGCAATCCCCATTCAGCCAATTGCTCTCGCTGTCTTATATACAGTTGCAACGCACCATACACATCTTCACAGCTGTAATCTTTTGCCGCATTAATTTCTACCCAGGCAAAGGCATCATTTTTTTTATCTCCACCCACCACTTCGGCAAAAGGAGTCAAGCGGATATCAATTTCTTCACAGAGATCGTCTAGTTTATACGACCTTCGTCCCGGATCAAGTAACCAAGCACCGATCATTGTATCATGCAGGGGCCCTTGGAGTTGCACCCCTCCATTACGTGGCGAGGCTAACACCGCATAATCATACTTTAAATTATGGCCCACCTTAACCAACTTCTCGTCTTCAAAAAACGGTCGTAATTTTTCAACAAGAAAATCTTTTTCGAACTGGCCAGAGATCCTGCCATCTTCAGTCACATGACCGCAAGGGATGTACCAGGCAGCCTTATCATCTAAACACAAGGAGATTCCCACGAGGTTTGCAACCCGCGTATTCAGAGAGTCGGTTTCAGTATCAAGCACCACAGAAGAGGCAGATTCGAGTTGCTGACAAAGCTCATCCAACTGCTCCTCATCCTGTACCAGATAAAAGTTTTCCGTACTCACCTTGGCAGTCTTGACCTCATTTTTTAGAAGGGTATGAAACTCAAGCTCTGTATACAGGCTGCGCAATTTATCATCGTCTGCCTCCTGAACAATATATTGCTCAAGCTGAGACGGAACATCGGCCTCACTGTTCAGCCGAATCAGATCTCTTGACAAAAAAGCATCTTCCTGATGCTCAATGATCCGCTCTTTCATCTTAGACTTTTTCAATTCATCAACAGCGCCATAGAGTCCCTCCAAGGTCTGGTACTGACTCATGAGCTTCTGCGCGGTTTTGGGGCCAACACCCGGGACACCCGGAATATTGTCGGCACTGTCTCCGGTCAGGGCAAAGTAATCAAGCAGCCCTGAGACTGAAATCCCATATTTGTCCTTCACTGCACCTTCATCCATCAGCCGGTCGTTCATAGGATCCCACAGGGTTACCTGGTCGGAAACAAGCTGCAGTAAATCCTTGTCACCAGAAACAATAACAACCCGGCACCCAAGGGCAGTCATCCTGGCAACCGATGAGGCTATAAGATCGTCAGCTTCCTGTCCTATCTCGGCAAGACTGAGAATATTATAGGCTTCTATCAACGATCGTATATAAGGCACCTGAACAACAAGGTCATCGGGCATTGGTGGCCGATTTGCCTTATAATCTGAAAACATATCATGACGGAAAACCGGTCCACGGCTATCTAAAGCTATGGCAAGGTACTCAGGCCTCTTATCGTTGATGAGTTTTTTCAGCATAGCTGCAAAACCGTAGACAGCATGGGTCGGCAGCCCACTGCTATTAGTCAGCGGTCTCACTGCATGGTAGGCGCGATAGATATAGGCACTGCCGTCTATGATGTATATTTCTGGACTGGTCATGGCATTTTGCTGGTAAAAGAAATCGTTTGAAAAGTAAATGGCACAGAGACCCTTAACAGGATTTCAGGTATAGGGGCAAATAAAAAGCCCCTGCCAGACGACAGGGGCTGAAATAAATTTATAAAATACTTATCAGGCTGAAGCGCTTTTCACCCATGATGCCTGAGGACCTTTGTCGCCCTCCTCAACGGCTAACGTTACAGCATCACCTTCGGACAAATCACTCATGGAAATATCTTTTAAAGTTCCGGCGTGGAAGAATATTTCCTGCTGGTCACCAGTGACAATAAACCCATAGGCTTCTTCGGGGAAAAGCCTTTTAATTACTCCAGATGCCGTGGTATCCACAGTTGCTCCATGGACAGCCTTGGCTCCTTTGTGGTTTTGTTTTTTTCTCACCTTTTCCTTGAGCCGCAACCCAAGTACATCAAAAGCCTCAACCAACAGTGGCCTGACATTTTCCCCCGAACGTTTAACAACGACTGTGTCGTTAGGAACAGAAGCGACCAGGCGAACCTCGTATCCTCCCTCCTTATGACCAGGGGTAGCCTCAATCGTTACGCGAAGATGATGAACAAAACTGGCATAATGACGAATAAGCTTATTGCGCTCTCCCTCAATTTTTTCCTGCCAACCTTTTCGCATATCCAGATTTTTGGCTTCGGTTTTCAGTTCCATACATATCCTCCACTGTTTATAGCGTCGACGGCCCCATGCCGCCTCTCAACAGGCCGATGTTTCTCAACCCCTGCCATACTTTGACACAAACGCACGACAGCTACCCCGAGCATAGCATGATATTGAACAAATGTGAGATGTGGAAAGAAAGGTGAGGAAGTATGAGGAAACAAAGTAACCATACTTTGACTATAGCCATTGTTTATCTTATAAATCAAGGGGTAAGATCACATTTTATTGACCTGAACTCCAAACGCTGGTTACTCTTTCGTTATGACTATACAAAATAAAAAAGGCGTGCTCCTCTTAAACCTTGGCGGCCCTGAAAAGCTTGAAGATATTCGTCCTTTTCTCTACAATCTTTTCTCGGATAGACAGATCATCAGATTGGGTCCGTCATTTTTACAAAAACCTATCGCTGCTTTCATTGCCAGGCGCAGGGCACCTAAAAGCGCACTCAACTACCGCAAGATAGGCGGCGGATCACCCCTTCGTAAAATTACCGACCAACAGGCCGCAGCTCTGGAATCAGCCCTTGCACAAGATGGTAATTTTTCAGTCCGGTCCTGCATGCGCTACTGGCATCCCTTTGCACACGAAATTCTTCCTCAATTAGTTGCCGAAGGGGTAAAGGAAATCATCGCACTCCCTCTCTACCCTCATTATTCAATAGCCACCAGCGGTTCTTCATTTTCAGATCTGGACCAAACCGCAAAAAAACTCGGCTTAAAACTCAATATAAAGAAAATCCATTCGTGGCCGACTCAACAACAATACATCGAGAGCCTAACCGCTAAAATCGAAGAAGGGATCCTTTCCTTTGCAGGAGAAGAGGTTGAAATTGTTTACAGTGCCCACAGCCTGCCGGTGCGTTTTATAGAAGAAGGGGACCCTTATGTAGACGACATGCAACAGACCATTGCAGCCCTTGAGCAGAAAACGGGAAGGATAGGACACCTATGCTATCAAAGCCGAAGTGGCCCGGTAGAATGGCTGGGGCCATCGACACCAGAAACCATTGAAAAGCTTGCACAGGCCAAATGTAAGAATCTGCTCATAGTGCCCATTTCCTTTGTTTCTGACCATGTGGAAACACTGTACGAACTTGACATCCAGTACAGAAAATTAGCTGAGGACTTGGGAATGAATTACAAAGTAACTAGCGGCCTGAATACTGAACCTCTCTTTATCGAGGGACTACGTCAGTTAGTTTTGATGGAATCGTAAAAACTTCGGTTTACGTATCGTGGCATTTTGCATGGCCTTTGACATACCTTTTGCCTTGCCTTGCACCCTATCCCAGATTTCTCATTGAACAAATTGAGACAATGTTCATGAGAATTCCGGGCTGATCAGGTAGTTTAAAAACGACGCATTCGTATATTCATCAGGATACCAATGGCAACCATGGTTGTAATCAAAGAGGAACCACCATAACTAAATAAAGGTAGCGGAATTCCAACAACCGGCAAAAAGCCCATGATCATAAAAAGATTAATAACTGCCTGCCAAAAAATCATCATCACCAGCCCATAGGCAAGTAACACCCCAAATTTATCCCTTGCACTCAGGGCAATATTAATCCCCCAGAGGAGTAGAAAAAAATAACAACTAAGAAAAAACAAAGCCCCGGCAAAGCCCCACTCCTCCCCCCATACGGAAAAAGCAAAATCAGTATGACGCTCGGGCAGAAAATTCAAGTGCCCCTGGGTGCCCTCCATAAAGCCCTTGCCAAAGGTTTTGCCACTTCCCACCGCAATCTTTGATTGCATGATCTGGTACCCGTGGTTCATAGGGTCTCCCTCAGGGTTGAGAAAGGTTTCAATACGCCGTCTTTGGTAATCTTTGAGCAAAAATTTCCAACCAAACAAAATGCACGCCATCCCGGCACCACCAAGAATACCGATGGTTGACCAGCGTAACTTGACAAACAGGGTCATCGACACAAAAAGAATGCCCAGCATCAGTGCTGTACCTAAATCAGGCTGAATCATAATAAGGACAAAAGGAATAGCCGTAAGAATGACAGGCTTAACAAGATCACGGATGCGATAGCCATCACGGATTTCATTTTTGGAGTAACAGGAGGCGAGAACAAGCACCAGAGTCAACTTTGCCGGTTCAGATGGCTGCAGTTTGAAAAAACCAAGATTAATCCAGCGCTGGGTACCGGCAATGGTATCCACAAACAAAGTGGCGTAGAGCAACAAAAGGACCACTCCGCCATACATCAGGTAACCAAAGGTTGCCAGCTCAATATAATCAACCGAAATAAAAATCAGAATCAAAAACAAAGCCGCAACAAAAAGATAGAGCTGTTTAAAAAATATTGGAGAACCACTCCCGCTTCCGCTCCAGGTGGAGCTGTAGAGATTGGCGAGCGCCATGCCGGATACCAAAACCAGCATGAGCAGCATCACCCAGTCAAAATGAAGAATTAATCGACGGTCAAAACGTAACATAGACTCTTACCGTACCACTTGAGTTTGCTGCCGAAGTATGCCTCCGGCAATATCATTGACAAGCAACGGACTGTTTCCTTCCAGCATACTCTGCGGGATAACAACAGTATCAATCTCTTCCGGTGCAGACTTTGCGGTAAAATATTTTTCCAACACCGCCCTAGCTACAGGTGCAGCTGCACTGCCACCATGGAGACCGTGTTCCACCACCACGGCAACAACAATCTCAGGGTTTTCCGCTGGAGCAAAACAAATAAACAGGGCATGATCCCTGTATTTATACGGAATATCCTTTTCCTTGAGATGGCTGTATTGCTTAATGCGTACAACCTGGGCAGTACCGGTTTTACCACCTACTCTAATATTTTCATCCGACACTCTTGCCCTTCTGCCGGTACCCCGCTTCCCGTTTACAGCCTCGACCAGCCCTTCCCGGACGAGCTTAAGGTTTCGTCCCTGCCCTTTGAGCCGTTCCAGCACCACCGGCTTAAACGATTCTATAACGTGACCATCAGGATCTTTTACTTCTTCCACAAGCGACGGCTTATATAACGTTCCACCATTAGCAAGGGCAGCTGTCATCAGGGCCAATTGCACAGGAGTAACCAAGTTAAACCCTTGACCGATAGCGATGGAGAGTGTCTCCCCCTCCTGCCATGATTTCCCAAAACGCTTCTTTTTCCAGGCTGCAGTGGGAACAAGCCCTGCTTTTTCATGCTCCATTTCGACACCGGTCCGCTTTCCAAAGCCAAAGTATTTGGCATACTTTGCAAGTCTATCCACTCCAAGGCGTTGCCCAACCTGGTAAAAATAGACATCACAGGATTCTGCCAACGCCCGCTTCAAGTTTACAGCGCCATGGCCTCCCCGCTTCCAGCAACGGTATGTCCTGTTACCAAAGCGATAATACCCAGGGCAATAAATAACAGAATCCGGGGTAATAACTCCTTCAGCCAATCCAGCAACGGCAGTAATAGGTTTATACGTAGAGCCTGGAGGATATTGCCCCTGTACCAGCTTGTTAACTAGAGGGTGGTACGGATTATCCAGCATCGCGTTCCACGCTTTATGTGAAATCCCCCCTACAAATTCATCAAGGTGCAAAGCAGGAGCACTGGCAAGCACCAGCAGTCGACCAGAGTTTGCCTCCAGCGCAACAACAGCCCCGGCATAGCCCCGCTCGTCCATGATCTCTTCTGCTGCTGTCTGCAGTTCCATATCCAAGGTCAAACGTAGATCATTGCCGGGCAACGGTTCAATACCTTTCAGATTTTTCTGTTCAAACCCAAGGGCATTAACTTCCATATAATTTCTGCCCTTTTCACCACGCAGGTCTTTTTCACGCAGCCGCTCCAACCCCATTTTCCCGACCAAATCACCGCCGCGGTATACCCCCGGCTCAGAAGCTGCAAGGTCTTTTTTATTTATTTCAGCAAGATAACCAATTAAATGCGATGCATGATTGCCCCAATGATAGACCCGAAGCGGAACGACTTCAATTTTGATGCCCGGCAGATCCATGCGGTTGTTCTCGATCTTGGCGACCGTTTCCCAATCAATGTCCTCTGCCAGACGAACCGGGATATGACCGGGATTATGGGCCATCTTTCTTATTTTTTCCAGTACTTCAGAAACATCAATCTCCAAAATTTTGGTGATTTTTTTCAACCATTCATCATCAATCTTATTATCTTCACGTACCCAAACCACATTAAATGAAGGACGGTTCGTCACAATCTCGCGGCCATAGCGATCCACAATATTGCCCCGAGGCGCAGCCACCTCCAGGTAACGAACCCGATTTGAATCTGCAAGATTTCGGTAATATTCCCCTTTTTGAATCTGGAGAAACCACAACCGACTAACAATAATGGCAAAGAAGAAGAGAAGTACAAAAGCAGCATAAAGAGCCCGTTTCTTATACCCGTCAAGCTCGTTATCATCACGGGGGGTCAACTTGGTAACCCCAGGGTCTTTTTTTCGTTCCGCAGCAAGCATCGGCTCTGGACGCCGACGATTTTTCCGTCTGATATTTTTCATAGTACCTTGCAACAGCGATGCATTTTCCAGCTAGCGTCTGTCCAGAAATGAGGATTTTGGTTTAAGAGTAGGTAAGCGAAGACTCCGGGTAAGCGAAGACTCTGGATAAGCGAAGACTCGGAGCCATGCGAAAGATTTTACCGTAGGCATATTGGTGATATCGGACTCTACGCTTACCTCCGAGGATAAAACATTAAGCATAACGCAGCCATCGGACCTAAATACCATTTATGGACGTGCACCGACTAGCCCCGGTACCTATTATCGGTCCGCACCCGAACTTTTTTCCAGGCAAAGAGACCTTTACCTAACCAATGATGGGTATATTCAAAAAAGCGAAACAAGGGATAGGCAAAAACCACGATCAAACCGGTCCGGACCATCATCTTCCACCAATACCACTCCACCAACGTTCCAGGTTCAAAAATCGAAACCAGAACATAAGCTATCCACGAGATGACCAGATAACTAACGCCTATCAGCGGCACCTGGTAAAGAGACTCACTCACCGGCATTTTTCGGGCAGCACACCGCAGGAGAAAGAAAGCACTGAAACAGAGTAAAGAATACATCCCGAGGATAGTTCCAGAAAACACATCCAAGACACATCCTAAAAAGAAAAGAATGATCAAGCTGCGCAACAGATCAAGACGGTAGGCCAGATAGGCTACCAAAATATAATAAAAATCAGGAGCAAGCAACCAGACCGGATGTATCATACAGACACTGGTCTGCAGAACAACCAGCAGCACACCAAGCACGGTAAAACCGATAACAATCATTGCGCCCCCCTTACCTTTATTGCTGCCCTGAAGCCCTCCCCTGCGGCCTAAGAACAGGGAAGGTTGCAGAGTCTTAATCGACCACAGCCGATTCGTTGCGCTGAAGAACGAATACATTTTCAAGTGTTTTATAATCAACAGAAGGGGTCACTTCAATTTCGTGAAACATGCCGCGTCGTTTGCGTATCACTTTTGAGACCACTCCAACCGGCATCCCTGTGGGAAACATCCCCCCATACCCAGCGGTGACAACTACGTCTCCTTCTTCAATCTCAACAGTTTTCAGCACATATTCAAGTCGATAGGTTAATTTTCCAGACCCTTTAAGAACGCCACGGACACGAGATTTCTGTAATAAAACATCAATCGCACTTGAGGGTGCAATGGCCAGCAACACTTTTGAGTAACCGGGAGAAGCCGTAATAACCTGGCCGATAATCCCCTCACTATTTGCAACCGGGCTTCCTTTAACCACACCGCTGTTGGTCCCAGCATCAATAATAAGAGAACGAAACCACATCGACGGATCTTTCCCTATAACAGAGGCGGTAACAACCGGAAAATCAGATGCATCCTTAAAGGCAAGCAGCTTCGTCAATCGGGTATTGGTTGCCATGGCTTCCTGGCTCTTATGCAACAAGGTCCGACATTCCTTTAACTCTTTCCAAAGACGCTTATTTTCTTCTCTGACACCCAGCACTTCAAGATACCCCTGCTTAAAAGACAACAGGTACTTCACTCCTGAGGTGACGACCTCCTGAACGGGTCCTGTCGTTTCAAGGACAAGTTTATGCAACCCACCAAACTTCTGATTGCCCAGGGTGGACACTAGAAATATAAGTGCTAAGGTCATAATCAAGCCGGCAAAAATGACCAACCTGAATAATCGAAAGCGGCTGTTTGATTTCCTTGTACTTTTTTTACGCATAGGAAAGAGGAGGGCGCCTGTCGCTCATCACTGAGAGCAAGTCGGCTATCAATACAAACTTCATATCTGGTCACGCCCAAAAGCCCTGCCTCTTACAGCAGATTGCAGGTGGAAACCGATGATATGCTTCGCAACTATTGAGAGTGCTACAGATCAATCAATGGTAATTTCACGGAGAATTTCCAAATTATCCAGAGCTTGGCCAGAACCAAGTACAACAGAAGAAAGTGGGTCTTCAGCAACGATAATTGGCATGCCGGTTTCATCCTTCAACAACGTATCAACATTTTTCAGCAACGCACCCCCACCGGTAAGAACAATCCCCTGATCAACAATATCTGCTGACAATTCAGGGGGGGTTACTTCAAGAGCCACTCGTACAGCATCGACAATGACATCAACCTGCTCTGCAATGGCAGACTG
>JAUVLX010000167.1 GCA_030600525.1 Desulfobulbus sp.
GGAAAGTTATGCTGACCTATTGGGCGGGTTTGCAGCTTTTACCTCTCAACTGCAAAACTGGCTCCCCAGATTGCATCGCTCCCGATCTGCAAAACAATGGTCCCAGCTCCTGTTAGAGCTCCTTCACGATTTTTTTGACCAGGAAAGTGATCCTGCCGGTTTCACCATCGTATCAGAAGCTGTTCTCAAATTTAGTCAAGATACCCAAGATGCAGCACTGGAGGACGTACTTGATCCCGACATTGTCATGCTCCATTTTAACAGACAACTGCAACAGCCATCAACTGGCCGGGTTTTCCTCACCGGGAGAGTCACCTTCTGCAACATGGTTCCCATGCGGGCTGTTCCATTTTCGGTCATTTGTCTCCTGGGTATGAATGACGCTGCATTCCCCCGCATGCAGCAAAAATTCTCCTTTGACCTTACCACTACAGAGCCAAGACTGGGTGACCGGGATCGCCGAAAAGATGATCGCTATCTCTTCCTGGAAATTCTGCTCTCTGCGAGAAAAACCCTTTATATTTCATGGACAGGGAGGGACCAGCGGGATAATGCAGAATCTCCACCCTCTGTGGTTGTCTGTGAGCTGCTGGATTATCTGGACAGCTCCTTTCCCCAAGAGGCGACACCACCAAGCCAACAGGTGACCACAGTCCACCCGTTGCAACCTTTCAACCCCAAATCCTTTGCCCAGGTAAAAAGTCTAACCTCCAGCTATGCGCCGGAATGGCTCCCTGCTACCCGCAAACAGCCCAAAGCACCCTTTATCAATGAAATACATACCGCCTCCGACCCCACTAAGCACACAATTGAGACTCAGGATTTTATCACCTTCTGGAAGCATCCTGTCCGTTTTTTCCTTGCAAATCAACTAGGAATCCGACCTGAAGGCAGCTTAGCCAGTCTGGAGGAGGCAGAACCCTTTTCCCTGAACGCTCTTGAGCAATTTTTTCTACGCCAGGATACAGTACAATCACTTATCAGCGACCAGACAATTGAGACCATTGAACATCGCCTGCAAGCATCAGGCATCCTACCACAGGCAGGATTTGGAATGACTCTCATGGAAGAAACACGACAGGACTCGTCGCTGCTTGCCACAAGGATCCAAGACCTTACCCGTGAGCAGCGTACTCCGATCGAAATTGACGCCTCGATTGGCCCGTGGCAATTAAAAGGTTGGTTAAACGACCTATACAGTACAGGTAGGGTTTCCTGGCGCAGTGCCCATATAAAAAGTACCACCCTGATAGAGATATGGATAAATCACCTACTCCTGAACCTGGCTGCCCCTAAATGCTGCCCGCTACGTTCCACCCATTGTGGTAAAGAGCAGTCGTTGGTTTTTATGCCGGTTAAAGATCCGCAACAGTATCTTCATCAGTTGCTCACCCTCTTTGTTGCTGGGGCAACCCGCCCACTGCACTTTTTCCCGGAATCAAGCCTAGCTGCGGCAAAGGCAAAACCAGACAAGCAACAAAAAGATGCCCAGCAAAAATGGTATGGAAATTATTGGGTCCGGGGCGAGCGTGAAAATCCTGCCTATCAGCTGGTTTTCGATACAGAGAGCAACGACCCGCTAGACCAGGAATTTATCCAACTCAGCGAATTGTTAATTCCGCTGCTTGAGCATATTGAGGCAGATAATGCAACCACTTGATCCCTACCGCCTGCCGCTCTCCGGCATCCGCCTGCTTGAAGCCAGCGCAGGAACGGGTAAGACCTATACCCTCACCCTGCTTTACCTGCGTCTTATCGTTGAGCGGGGACTTTCTGTAGATAAAATTTTGGTGGTGACCTTTACCCGGGCAGCAACCGATGAACTGCGTACCCGGATCCGCTCCCGGCTCAGGGAAGCCCTGGATTATTTTACCCTTGGCAGCCAGCAGGATAAACAACTTACTGAATTTCTAGAAAATGTTCAACACGACACAGCATCTCAAAGACTACGCGATGCCCTGGTCAGGATGGACGAGGCAGCAATATTCACCATTCACAGTTTTTGCCAACGCATCCTGCTGGACAACGCCTTTGAAACAGGAGCACCATTCACCCCAGAGTTCCTGGAAACAGAACAGCCTGTTCAACTACAGATCATGGAAGATTTCTGGAGGAACCATTTTTATAGTGCACCAAGAGAAATGGCTGACTGGATCAGTAACAACTGGTCCTGTCCCGGAGAATTGCTGGCAGAACTGCAAAGTTCTCTCTCCCTCCCTCAAGCAGTTATCGTCCCGCAAATAACAGAAACAGAAATTGCCACACTGGCAGCTGACAGCCAAAGCCTATGGGATGATAGTTGTCGTCTATGGGGTGTATATCGGGAAGAAGTCAGCCTCATCCTGGAACACGACCCCTGCCTGAAGCGCAGCGAAAAGACCTATCGCCATGATAAGGTTACGGAAATCATGGCTGCCATGGAAAAACTGGCTCAAAATAGAGTTTTTCCCTACAATTTGCCAAAGAGCCTCGCCCTGTTACAGCAGGCTACCATTACGGAGCATATCAAGAAGAAATGTAAAACCCCTCCAGCACACCTTTTTTTCAACACTTTTGAAGAGTTTTATCTCATTCATCAACAGTATATGCACCACCTCAGGATCACAATCATTCAGAAAGCCCGGACATATCTCCTCACTGAACTTGCATCTCGAAAGGCCGAACAATCCTGGCTCTTTTTTGATGATTTACTTACGTATCTCGCCAGGGCTTTGGATAAGCCAGTTTCTGGCCCTCTGCTCGCTGCACGCATTGCTCAGAGTTTTCCGGTGGCACTTGTTGATGAATTTCAGGACACGGATCCGCTCCAATACCGCATTTTCAGCCATATTTACCAGAGAGATTCACCTGGTTCCCTCTTCATGATAGGCGATCCGAAACAGGCTATCTATTCTTTCCGTGGTGCAGATATATTTACCTATATCCAGGCCCGCCGCCAGACACCAGAAGATTGCCGTTACACAATGGGAGTGAACTATCGTTCATCAGCATCCATGATACGAGCGGTAAACACGCTCTTTCACCAACCAGACAGTTTTCTCTTTGAACCAGATATATCATTTTATCCCGTCAGCCCGGCACCAGGTGCTGCAGAGCAATCCCTCATGCTCCACGGGAGCCCAGCACTCCCCTTAACAGCACTGATGCTCTCAAGCGAGTATCTCATTACCAGCTCACGCAGCAAGTCCATCAATAAGGATACCGCATCGCAGGCTGCAGCAGCCTACTGTGCTGAAGAAATATTCCAACTATTAGATGCCTCAAGCAAAGGGCTTGCGTTTATTGAAACTACACCTTTAACGGCAGGTGACATAGCTGTCCTGGTACGAACGCATAACGAAGCAAAACTGATACAGCAGGCACTCAATCGGCGAGGCATAACCAGTGTCTATTACAGCCGTGAATCTGTTTTTTCCACAGCAGAAGCCGGCCAACTATACACTGTCCTAGTGGCTCTCCTTGACCTGACCGATACCGGAACCATAAGTGCAGCTCTTGCTTCAGATTTTTTCGGATGTGACGGTAACACCCTGGCGGCACTTCGCACCCATCCCAATCAATGGGATAAGTATCTCAACCGCCTCCAGCGTTACCGACAAGTCTGGCTGGATCAGGGCGTCATGCCCATGCTGCAGCAATTATTTGCCAGCGAGCAGGTGGTACACCGGTTGAGTGGGCTGCATGGTGGTGATCGAAAGTTGACCAATTATCTGCATCTCATGGAACTACTCCAGCAATCACCTGCCGGAAACCACGGCAGAGCCAGCCTGCTGCGTTGGTTTGCCAATCAGCTAAATAAGCCTGAGCAGGAGGCTGAGAACCAGCAGATCCGTCTTGAAAACGATGAAAACCTGGTACGGATAGTCACCATTCACAAGTCAAAAGGGTTGGAGTACCCCATTGTCTTCCTCCCGTTTCTCTGGTCCAGTAGAGCCGCTAACAACAAAGGACCACTCATTTTCCACGATCGATCCACCTATAATGCGGTGATTGACCTGGCCAAAAACAGTGAAGAAAATAAAATACTTACGCAGCAGGAACAACAGGCAGAGGCAATACGATTGCTGTATGTGGCAATGACCAGAGCACGCTGCTGCTGTTTTTTTTGCTGGGGAACAATATCCTCCATGGAGGCATCTGCCCTTGCCACCCTTCTCCATCCTGATTCTGGAGGCACGCTCCCCAACGAAGACGCCATAATACAAAACCTGGAACAGTTAAATTCCAGGGAACAGCTGATTGCAATAAAGCGATCCCCCCCTGAATTTCCAAATCATATACTGGCAGAAGAGGAGGCGCTGGAAAAACTGCAGGTCACACCCTTTGAGGCCCGTATCCAATCCGGATGGCACATGACCAGTTACTCCCAGCTGACAGCAGATAACACAACTTTCAGCAAAGCCTCTTCTCGTCACCACTTGCCGCCAATGGAGAGTGAACAGGAGCCATTTCAAGATGCCTTTTCCTTTCCTCGAGGAGCGACTGCAGGAACATGTCTCCATACAATTTTTGAAAAAATAGATTTTGCCGCTTCTCCTGCAACCTGGACGGAAAGCATCACCAACGCAATCACCCAGGCAGGTATCGACAACCAGTGGCAGCCTTTCATCGAGAAATGGTACACGACACTTCTCTCTGTGCAATTACCAGGATCGTGCCCTTTACAAAAGATAACTGCAGGAGAAAAAATCAACGAACTTTCTTTCCTGTTCCCGCTTGCCCAGGTGGATGTATCCGAATTTAACAACCTCCTTTCACAGTGGAATTTTGCTCCGCTTTCCACCCAGACTCATGAGATAAAAGGAATGATGAAAGGGTTCATAGACCTGGTCTTTCTCCACAATAATCGTTTTTATATTGCTGACTATAAATCCAACTACCTTGGTCCCTCTCCATCTGATTACACAGCAAATGCACTGGAGATCGCCATGACCGAACACCGCTACGACATCCAATATCTCATCTACAGCCTTGCTCTGCATCGGTTCCTGGCAAGCCGGCTCAAAGAATACAGTTTTGGCACCCATTTCGGCGGCATCTATTACCTGTTTCTTCGAGGAATGGATCCTGATTACCAGCAAAACAACGGTATCTTTTTTACCAGGCCTGCTGCTGAACTTATCGACGGGCTTGATGGATGTTTCCGAGGAGAGGACACTTGATCATGGATACAATCCTACACCAACTACAGCACAACGGCACCTTTCGCGCAATCGATGTAGAAGCCGGCCTTTTTTTGGATCGACTCAGTGGCGAAGATCCCCCTGGTGTCCTCTCCCTTGCCACCGCCTTTGCCAGCAAGGCCGTTGCCGAAGGGCATGTCTGCCTGCCACTCAAGCAGTTGGCAAAATATATCAACAGGCTGCAAATATTGCCTCACACAACCCCAGCCAAAATCAAGTCAGAGCTTATGGCCACTACAGTTGTCGGTATCCATGGGGAAGCAACACCGCTGATCCTGGATGAACATGGCAATCTGTATCTCCACCGCTACCTCTTTTATGAAAATACCATTGCCCGCAATCTACAGGAGCGCTCTCACCCTGTCGACCACGTTGATCTGAACACAGCGCAACAGACCCTCAAAGTACTTTTCCCGTCCGCCCAATCAGATACTGCCCCTGACTGGCAGTGTGCTGCAGTAGCCCTCTCCCTGATCAAGCACCTACTTGTAATATCCGGAGGGCCAGGCACAGGAAAGACATTTACAGCGGCACGAATCCTGGCAGCACAGGCATCTCTGCACCCTGCCTCCACTCGAATACGACTAGCAGCACCAACCGGAAAAGCTGCATCCAGGCTAAAGGAATCTCTCCAGCAGGCAAAAACGACCGTTCCACAGCATCTTGCCGCAAACATTCCTGACGAAGCGCTTACCCTACACAGACTGCTCAGGTACCATCATCGCTCAGGCCAGTTTCGGCATAATAAAAATAATCCGCTCCACCTGGACCTCCTCCTCATCGACGAGGCATCAATGATTGACATCCCCCTTATGGCGGCTGTACTTGATGCCCTCCCACCATCCTGCAGACTGATCCTCTTTGGCGATAAAAACCAACTGGCTTCAGTGGAGGCAGGAAACCTGTTTGCAGATATTTGTGGTCCTGGCAGACCTGTCTGGTCAGAAGAAATCAAACAGCTCCTGTTGGCGATAACCGGTCAACCTCACACGGCATCATCCACGGCTACGCCCATGGACACGTGCCTGGTACAACTGCAAAAAAGTCATCGTTTTCATGCTGCCTCAGGAATAGGGACACTTGCATCTGCTGTAAACAAACAGGATACGGCAGAGATCGACAAATGTTGTACCGCAGGTTATGAAGATCTGGATATTCAACTTCCTGATCAGCAAAATCAAGATACTCCGCCCCCATACCTGCAACAGTTCGTACTCCGTCACTTTTCGCCTCTATTCAAATCACACACACCAGAGGATGCCCTGGCCCACTTTAACCAAGCCAGGATTCTTTGTGCCCTTCATAAGGGAAACGCAGGGGTTGAGACACTTAACCGCCAGGTGGAATCTATTTTATATCAACACAAATGTATTGCACCTGGGGGCGATGAATATGCAGGCCGCCCCCTTATGATCCTTAAGAATGACTACACCTTGGGGCTTTTCAACGGAGATACAGGTATACTCTGGCCTGATAAAACAGGCGAACTGTATGGTTGGTTTCCACAGCCGGATGGGACACTGCGGAATTTTTCACGTTTACGGCTGCCGCTCCATCAAACCGGGTTTGCCATTACCATTCATAAATCGCAAGGTTCTGAGTTCAACAATGTCTTCCTGGCCCTACCCGATGTTGACATCCCGCTCCTCACCCAGGAAATGCTTTATACCGGGATAACCCGCGCACGTGAACACCTCACTATCCAGACAAACCTTGAGCTCCTCAAAGTTGCTGTTCGTCGTCCTGCCAGACGTTTTTCAGGCCTGTATAAAAAACTACGTTCTCACCCGTGACTCTTCTTTTTTCGTAACCATTCAGTGAATAACAACAAATAACCTTGCCTTAACCTCGATCTGTAACTGTTCATCAGTGCTCCAAATGCCTATTGTCACAAAATTCAGTTGGATTTGACCGCATCCCAGTTACCAACGAGCGATTCAAGTAATTTGTTAGGCAATGAGGATAAACTTGCGAGGCCCCTGAATCCTGGAAAAATACGGTCGGTATCTGCAAGCAGGTTAGCATTTTGTTCAGCAAGGGATTTCCCCCATTTCAGCAAAGAGTTCCTCAAGATTCTTTTTTCCGTCAAGGAGGATTTTCATATAATCGGGATTATCCAAATTTTTACCCAACGGCGTGTCAGCCAGCATCGTCTGTAACGTCCTGTGCATAGAATTATTGCCTGTTTTTCGCCGGTATCCACGTCTGATTTTTCGAAAAAATTGCTCAAGGATATTGTTGGTGCGCTGCGGATAGATCGTGGATTCCCCAATTGGTGTCTGTACGGTAATAGAGGTGGCAAAGAGTTTATCGCCGTATTTATCGATTTGGTCAGCCATTTTTTTACTCAGGCGGTCGGCGACCAATTCGGGTTTTTCATCAAGAAAACAACGAAATTTCTCCACACCTTGACGGATAGTGGCCATGGTATTGGTCGAACCCTCATCATTCAAACCTTTGTCTCCGCCAACTGGG
>JAUVLX010000309.1 GCA_030600525.1 Desulfobulbus sp.
TTTTTGGTAATCAGCCATCACTGGATCCCTGCTATATCCACTGGAGACAACCAGTTTTACCTGCGGGTCGAGGGTAATTAATTTTTGTGCGGCCTCTTCTCCGCCCATGGCTCCAGGAACGATTAGATCCATGATTACCAGATCAAAAGGGCTTCCTTTTTTACAGGCCTGCATATACGCGGTGAGGGCTTCTTCCCCGTTCTCCACTGACTGGGAGCTATATCCAAGATGATCCAGCATTGCCTCTACAGCATTGAGAATCGCTTTGTCATCATCCATGATAAGGATATGTCCGCTGCCCCTGGTTATTGCTGAGTCTGTGGCTTTCAATGTTGGCGAAATTTGAGGATTTGCTGCCGGGATAAGAAAGGTAAAGGTGCTGCCCGTCTGCGAGGTGTCTTCTACTACAATGCAGCCCTCATGTTTTTTGAGAATGGAGTAGGCCGAAGACAGGCCAAGGCCATTGCCGTCTTCTTTGGTACTGAAGTAGGGGTCGAAAACTTTGTTCAGAGACATGCTATCTATACCAGTACCTTGGTCCTGGACAGATACTTTGACATAATTCCCCTTTTTTAAACCAAACGTATTTCCATTCTCCAGATTCACGTTTACAGCGCACACATCGATGATTCCACCGTTGGGCATTGCCTGATCCGCATTAATAAGGATGTTGGTCAGGACCTGGCCGATCTGGTCTGCGTCAGCATATATATTCCACAGGTCCTCAGGAAGCGTATATGTGCAGAGGGATTTTGTTCCGCTTAATGCTAGTTGGCTGTTGGCTTTTATAACCAGGTGGGCCGGAGTTGCCTCTCTGACCAGGGGTCCCCCTTTAGAGAAGGTGAGAAATTGCTGGCATAAATCCTTGGCCTTCAGGCATCCGTTTTCAGCATTGGTCAGGCGCTCATAGATTTTGTCTGTGGTGGAGACCTCCATTTTTGCAAAAGAAATATTGCCCATGATCGTCATTAAAATATTATTGAAATTATGAGCTATGCCGCCGGCAAGACGACCAAGGGATTCAAGCTTCTGGACTTTTAGCAGCTTTTCTTCTGTCTGCTTGCGATGGCTAATATCTTCATATGTCCCCAGCAACCCGACGATGGCATCATTTGTGTCCCGAAGCGGAACTTTGGAGGTTGACAGCCAAAGATGTTTGCCATCCGTTGTTGTCTGCGGCTCCTCATAATTTAATTTGGGATTGCCAGATACAATAACTTGAAAATCATCCTTTCTGTACAGCTCTGCCTGTTCCTGCCATGGCATGTCGTAGTCATCAAGCCCGATTAACTCCTCCGGTCGTTGAAAGCCAGCATCCCTGGCAAACAAGTGATTGCAGCCAATATAGGTTAAATCATTGTCTTTCCAGAAAATACGTGCTGGTATGGTATCAATGACAAGCTGCAGCAGTTTGTAGGCTTGCTTGATTTTTTGTTCACTTTCTTTAAGTGCGCGTTCAGCCTTTTTTCTTTCGGTGACATCATGCAGGGTAACAAAGACCTGGTAAGGGCTTGTTTCTCCATCTCTAAAGAGCGGAATAGCGTTGATGTTCAGCCATACATAACCCTGTTTTTCTGGATTAAAGACGCCTGCTAGGAAATTTCGGACCGGTTTTTTGGTATTGTGGGCAACCATTGACGGGTGCTGTTCAGGAGGGAGGGAGGTTCCGTCTTCGGTTATCACCTGCCATCCAGCGGCTGTGGCGGTAGTTGCCAGAAGCTGTTTCCGGCTGACGCCGAACATCTCCAGTGCAGCCGAATTACAGTCGACCACCTTTCCTTCAGTATTTCGAAAATATGCCCCCTGGGCCATGGTTTCAAAAAGTGTTTTATACTTTTTTTCGCTGGTTTTTAGTGCCTGTTCCTGAACACTTGCATGAGCGCTGCCTGATTTTTGTTGAGCAATTTGGTCTGTTGTTAAATCATTTTTTTCCTGCAGCTGACGTTCGAGTTCCAGGACTTTTTCTGCAAGTTGCTCATAGGTTGGCTTGTCGGGCATGATACGGCCTGTATTTTAGTCAAGGGATAGAGAAAGAGACTGCTGTTAGTATAGCATAACTTGACGAAACTTCAGAATAAAAATAAGAGTGTGAACCCTGTTCACAAAAGGTTTTTTCCTTACAATGAGGGGCTGAACCGCACCTTAGGAGCTGTCCGTAAATAAGTTGGACAATATCGCGCTCATGTTTAGGTTACCTTTGGGTGATCTAATTGAACAAAGCCGCAGGCGTAGTTGTGCTACGTTGAGGACTTTGTGAATTAAGATCAGCCAAAGAAGACCTAAAGATGCGATGCGAGATGTTCAAGTTATTTCCGGACAACTCCTTAATAGTCTCACCTTCCAATTCGGGTATTTGCTTTGTATAGTTCCGTCGGCCAAACACAACAATGGTGCCCCAAATTTTCAGGGTTGTATTTCACGTAAAAGGTGAACAGGTTTCACATGCCGCTTCACTCTTCAAGCCCCAAAAAAGCTAGGAGTCTCAACGCTGAACTCGGCAGCTGTTCTGAAATTTTGGGTAATGTTTAAATATTTGCAGAAAAGGTAGGCAAGGTAGGCTACAACAGTGTCACCTTTGAGAATGTAGAGAAATCTGACGCCTAAAATCAACTAGACCGTCACAGGGAGTGGTGAGCAGTATAAAAAAACACTTTTGCCTGCTGTCTGGTAGGATCATCCCTCTCCTGAGAGATATACCACAGAAAAAACTATGATGAGTTTTCCTGACCTCTTGCTTGCCCTGCTTGCTAATTTTGCATGGGGTTTTAATTTTATCGCCGGAAAAATAGGTGCTGGAAAATTTCAGCCCCTTTTTTTTACCAGTATTCGATTTTTGTTCTTACTGATCATTATGTTGCCCTGGCTTAAGCCAGCTCCTGGCTATATGAAGCCTTTGCTTAGGGTCTCTTTTTTGTTGGGGGTTGTGCATTTTGGGATGGTTTTTATCGGCTTGAACGCAGGCGGAAATATTGCTTCCATAGCCATTACTACCCAACTGTATGTTCCTTTTTCGGCGATCCTGGCAACCCTTTTTTTGCGGGAACGGATAACTTTTATCCGGATACTTGCTATTGGCATTGCCCTGTTGGGGGTGATGGTAATCGGGTTCGATCCGACCGTGTTTAACCATCTGGATGCCATTTTGTGGGTATCAGGTGCTGCTTTTGCCATGGCCGTAGCTACGGTATTAATGCGGCAGTGTCCCAATCTCGGTGTTTTTAGACTCCAGGCATGGATTGCGGCTGTAGCCTTGCCTTCTCTTTTGCTGTTATCGCTGATTTTTGAGTCCGGACACGCGCAGATCATAAGCCAAATTCATCTTATCGATTTATGGTCCCCTTTGTATTCAGCAGTCGCTGCCTCTGTGGTAGGCCATGGAATCGTTTATTACCTTTTGGGTCGCTATCCCGTTTCATCGGTAACGCCGCTCCTGTTGCTTGCTCCCATCTTGGCCTCTATATTCGGTGTTTTTTGTTTTGGTGACGAACTTGGCTGGAAATTGATAGTGGGAGGAGCAATGACCCTTTTGGGCATCTTGCTGGTATCGATCAATCCCGATGCATTGATCAATAAGATGAAGCTGCAGGGCATTTTGAAAAAGGAGTAATGGTACGAGGGGCTGAGACAGCCTGAATAATATTTATTGTTGAGCGATTAGAGTCTTTTTTTGAATCCATTGCTCGTGGCCGTAGAGCTTTTCCACGCAATCGGGACAGATACCGTGGCTAAAATCGGCTTCTGAATGTTTGCTTATATAGGCCTCTATTCTGGTCCAATATCCTTCGTCATCACGGATCTTTTTGTTTTTGCAGCAGATTGGCAGGATACCTCGCAACTTTTTGATCAGCCAGTCCTTGAATGTCAGCGATAAAGAGAGAGTCTTTTCTGCTTATAATGACGAAAGCGGGCATGGAAAGGTTTTGGTGCGTGCCAGCAAAGAGTTACATTGACAGGGATGAAGCGGTTTGCTGGGGAACATCGATATTTGTTTATAAAGTCGGCTTGAAAAAGGAATGATCGGGCAGGATTTTGGTTTATTTCCTCCTGCCCGGATTGCAGGATCTGCCTTTATCCAAACAGCTTGGCAAGGCCGTCAAAACCCATCTGGTAGATACCGGTCATCGCGGTGCGAGCGTCTTCATCGGAAGCACCGGCAGCATTGAATTCGCTTGACCATTCCAGTTCGCACCCGTCTTCTGAGGGAGTTACTTTCATGGTAGACCGGTAGCCTGCCACAGGCAGGGGACCGTCGAGTATGCTATATTGCAATGACATCCCACCGGCATCAAGCTGCTCAAGGCGTTCTCGTAAAAGAGCACCGTCTGGCAGAGTCAGGGTGCGAACGGCGCCTACGCCTTCACCGTCAACCTTACTTTCCACTGCAGC
>JAUVLX010000360.1 GCA_030600525.1 Desulfobulbus sp.
TATGCAGGTAAAACCATGGAAAGAAGTACCATTATTAATGGTATCGGACTGCCGCTGAAGAGTCAACTTATCACTCATCTGGGATCCGAGCTTGATCATGATCAGATTCTTGATGATTATCTCCAGTACCAGCTCAGCATCATGGAAGACAGTATCACCCCATTCCCCCACGTCATAGAGACCTTGGAGCTACTCAAAGATGCAGGGAAACAATTGGCCCTTGTCACTTCTCGAAGACGATTCAGTCTGGAGCAAATCCTCCATTCCACAAATACACTTAGGTATTTTGACGTCTTGATAACCCCTGAAGACACAACCAGGCATAAGCCTGACGCCGAACCAGCCCTCAAGGCCATGTCTCTGCTTGATGCCGATAAAGCCAGTACTGTTTTTATCGGTGACGCCCTCTATGATATCTGCAGTGGAGCCAGCGCTGGCATCGATACCATTTTTGTCAATTGGAGCCATGCTGAAGTCTCTTCTCTTCCGGTTTCTCCCACCTGGTCGATTGATTCTTTGCAGGAGTTGACCGTGTGTCTGAACAACACCTAAATGGAGATGGTGAGGGGTGCCGGTGATCGACTGAGGGTATTCAACACATTCAGTTTTAAATTTTTTTGGTTTATATAATTTTTCGTAAGGTTTTATCATGTCCAAAAATCTGTACGTAACAGCGCTTGAGCCGCAAAGCGGCATGTCCGTGGTCACATTGGGAATCATGGAGTTTCTGGTGCGAAATCTTGAGAGGGTAGCTTTTTTCAGGCCCATTATCAACACCTCCCGTCATGCAGATGGTATTGATAAAACTCTTCACTTGATTTCCACCTACTATGATTTGAAACTATCCTATGAGCAGATGTATGCCTTTACCTTTGATGAGGCACAGAGTCTGATATCGGAACATAAAACAGGACAACTGGTTGAAGGGATCCTGACCAAATATCAGGCCCTTGAAAGTGAGCATGATTTCGTTCTCTGCCTGGGTACGGATTTTGAGAGCGACTCCGCAGCTTTTGAATTTGATCTGAATGTCGATATTGCAAACAACCTCAGGTGCCCGGTTTTGATGGTTGCAAATGCCCATGAGGGCTCGGTTGACGGTATGCTCAAGACCTGTAAATTCGCCATTGAAGCCTTTGAAGACAAAGGCTCCAGTGTGTTGGCGATGATTCTCAACCGGACACCTTTACATTTACAGGAAAGCCTACCTAGTACCTTGCTCGATAACCTGCGGAAAAAGGTAGAGCTTATCTATTCCATCCCCCAGGAAGAATCCCTGGAAATGCTTACCATGGCCGAAATTGTTGCGGCACTTGACGCAGAAGTTATTTACGGGGAGGGGCAACTCAGCAGGCTGGTTACCCGTTTTGTGGTGGCGGCAATGAACTTGCAGAACTACCTGCCCACGCTTGCAGATGATGATCTCGTTATCACTCCTGCTGACCGTCTTGATATCATTTTGGGTACCATGGCGGCCTATCGCTCCACCAATATGCCGAATATTGCGGGCATGGTGCTTACAGGTTACCTGCAGACCGAAAAAACGCTACAAAATTTGCTTGAGGGTGCTGACGGCCTTGTTCCCATCGTCAAGGTCGAGGATGACACCTTTAGCACTGCCTCTAAGATTAAGGCCATTCGCAACTACATCACTCCTGAATCGTCTCGTAAAATCGCCACCGCCTTGGGGCTCTTTGAGACCAATGTGGCAACCACTGCATTGCGTAAGAAAATCATTCGTTTTTCCAGTCTGTATACTTCCCCTAAAATGTTTGAGTTTGGTCTGGTTAAACGTGCCAGGGCCAACAAGCAGGTTATTGTCCTGCCAGAAGGGGAAGAAGAGCGTATCTTGCGCGCAGCAGAAATACTTATCCACCGGGATGCGGTTAACATTATTTTGTTAGGTAAACCCAAAGTGATCCTTAAAAAAATCGTTGATTACGGGCTCTCGTTGAGTGGGGTCGAGATTGTTGATCCGACTGAATCTGAGCATTTTGACGATTATGTTGCCACTTACTACCAGCTTCGCCAACACAAAGGGATTACCCCGGATAATGCTCGGGATGTTATGTCTGGCGTTAGCCATTTTGGAACCATGATGGTCTATAAAGGGCATGCGGACGGCATGGTATCAGGTGCTGTGCATTCAACTCTGCAGACTGTCCGTCCCGCATTGGAATTTGTGAAAACAAAGCCTGGCAGCACCATCATGTCCGGCGTGTTTTTCATGTGTCTGGAAGACCGTGTGCTCGCCTATGCCGACTGTGCTGTCAACCCACGGCCCAATGCGGAACAACTGGCAGAGATTGCGATTGAAACGTCCAAGACAGCCAAACTGTTCGGCGTCAACCCTTTGGTTGCCATGCTTTCCTATTCTTCTGGTTCATCGGGGAAAGGTGAAGAAGTGGATAAGGTGAAAAGGGCCACTGAGATCGCTCATGAACTCGCCCCGGATCTGATGCTCGAAGGGCCGATCCAGTATGACGCAGCAGTTGATGTCAAGGTTGCCCAGACCAAGATGCCTGAGAGCAATGTTGCAGGAAAGGCTACAGTCTTTATTTTTCCCGATCTCAATACAGGCAACAACACCTATAAGGCTGTGCAGCGTTCAGCAGGAGCGGTGGCAATCGGACCGGTTATGCAGGGTTTGAACAAGCCTGTGAATGATTTGAGTCGTGGCTGCTTAATACCAGATATTGTCAACACCGTTGCCATTACGGCCATCCAGGCACAGGCGAACAAGGGGGCGATTTAAGGTTTAATAAATGAAGGTCCGAAAGGGGGAGGATGTTCCAGAGAATTCGATTTCCTGAAATTGTCAATAGGCAGCCAAAGCCTCTTTCGCCACGGTTTGAATGTTTTTATCACTGTCTTTTGCAGCTATACGAAGAAATGGGCACTGGGCTCATACCATTCAATTTTGTGTTTACGATCCCAACTCTCCCCAGCGTTGATGTTTCAATCGGCCTTTTGTGTGGTTAAAATTTCTTCGAGAGACATGGGGTGCGTCATAATTGCCTAAGGCAACAGCAGGCACTACTCCTGTTGTCCAGTGCGGCCTTACAAAATTATGTATCAGTTGATGAACATCCAGAGTGCGTTGC
>JAUVLX010000374.1 GCA_030600525.1 Desulfobulbus sp.
TTTTTGGGGAAAAACGGGCGTGAGCCGGGAAAGCTGCCTGGACGCTGTTTATATTTTATTTGCTAATTGCTGCTGGGGTTTCCTGGTCCAGCCATGCCAATTTCAAAATGTGGTGGGGGATTTTGCCACATCTGTTGGAAAGTGGTTTAGGTAAAATTCGGTGATCCATAAATGAGTCTGTTGATTTATCACTCCTTCTTTTTTACTGAGAGGACACACTTTTTGCAACCATTTCCATCGATCAGGATCAGGGAGCAGCCACTGGCATGTGGTCAAAGGTGTGGTGTTTCAGGTCAATCTGGACCCAATTGTTGTGGAGTGGTGAAGGGATACCTAGTAAAAGTTTGACCGCTTCGCATGCCTGGAGACTGGCGATGGTCGCTACTGTAAAAGAGAGGACAGAAGGAGGCTTTTGCTCCGTGGGTTGAGTTTCTTTGCCAGGGAAGATGGCTGCTAACAGGTTGAACCCAGGAAGCTGAACTCCGAGTTGCCCGTACCAGCTCGTCACTGCTCCGTGCACGAGGGGGATGGCAAGCGTATTACAAAGATCTGAGAGGTGGAATCGTGTTTCTATGCTATCCAGGCAGTCAATAACTACATCTATATTGTGTTCCTTTTTTGGTAAGTCATCCCTGAAATCAAAAGGTACAGCTTTTGGTATACACCCTGTGCCCATATCCAGAACACGTTGCGCAGCCACCTCTGCCTTGTTTTTACCCAGTGTCGAGTTAAGGGAGTTAAGCTGGCGGTTGCAGTTGCTGGGGCTGAATGTATCAGGGTCGTAGATGGTCAGCCGGCCAATGCCGATACGGGCAAGTTCCTCAATAACATAGCCGCCAAGCCCACCGCATCCAATAATAGCGATGTGGCTTCTCGTCAGTAGTTGCTGTTGTGCAGCAGTGAGAGCTTCACTGTTTCTTGATAGTGTTTCTGGGAAAATGCTCGCCATGTTTTTCTCTAGATATGAGTTAATGTCCTCCATGTCTTACTGATGATCAAGCTAAGAGTAATGTGTAATGGTGTCAAGCAAATGGTGAGTCGCAGGTTCTGCCACAATGAGGGAGTTTAAAAGATCGTTCCAGTTTAATTGTAAGTGTCCGTTATGGTTACTTTAGGTTATTCTTAAAGAAAAAGGGATAGTTCGTGCTTTTTGGTGTTGACGTGAAGGTGGTGGAATGACCAGTATATGCCAGCAATTATATTGAAACGGGCAGGGAGAAACGATGAGTAAGTTGATGACAACCAGAGAAGTGGCTGCATTTCTCAATGTTAATGAAAAAATGATTTATACTTTGGTGGCTGATAAGGAGCTGCCTGCGACCAAAGTAACTGGAAAATGGCTCTTTCCTCAGCATCTGGTTGAGCAGTGGGTCGACAACAATACAACCAATTTCCCCAAGCAAGCAGGACAGCTACCAGCAGGCAAAGGGGTTATCATTCTTGCAGGCAGTAATGATATGTTACTGGATCAAGTTATTGCCATGTTTAACGCCTCTATAAAAGGGTGTTTGGCAGTGTTTGCCAATGTGGGCAGCATGGGGGGGATTCACGCCTTACGTCAGGGATTGTGCCATATCGCTGCCAGTCATTTGGTGCAGGATGATGATAGTGACTACAATTTTCAGTTTGCTTTTGAAGAGTTAAAGGCAATGCCTGTGGTTGTTAATTTTTGTAAACGGCAACAGGGCTTGCTTTTTAAAAAAGACAACCCGTTGGCAATTCATGAGGTCGTAGATTTGAGCAAGCCGGGCGTTCGTCTGGTTAACCGGCCCCTTGGAACAGGAACTCGTCTTCTTCTAGATAATGAATTTAAAAAGAGAAATATCGCCGGGGAAAAAATTGCCGGTTACGATTATGAGGTTGCAAAGCATCTCGACGTGGGCTTGGAGATTTTAGCAGGGCGTGCCGACGTAGGCCCTGGTATAGAAGCTGTTGCCGGTGCACTGGATCTTGGCTTTTTGCCGCTACGGTGGGAAAGATTTGATTTTTTGATCTCCCGCCATCTTTTTTTTGAAAAACCCATCCAGCATTTCCTAGGATTATTAGAGCAGGATGAATTTAAAAAAGCTGTCGCTCAAAAGGTGGGCTACGATATAAACTTGTCGGGAAAAATGGTATTTCAGATTGATGGGTGAAGTTACCCGTTTGTTTATTGCGGTATAACTCATAAAAGGAGAGATAATGAAACAGGTAACAGGGATTGTCGCGGCAGTACTGTCAGGCCTCTTGATCAGTGGAATGGCAGTAGCCAGCGAAAAAGTATTGAAGATGTCTACTACAACCAGCACTCAGGCCTCAGGTTTGCTTGATGTCCTGCTGCCGGTCTTGGAAAAAGATACCGGCATAAAAGTTAAGGTCATTGCTAAGGGAACCGGTGCCGCCATCAGAGACGGGAAGGATGGGAACGTAGATGTGATATTTGTCCATGCCAAAGGACGCGAGGAACAATTTGTTGCTGAAGGATATGGTACCAAGCGATATGCAGTCATGCATAATGATTTTGTCATCCTGGGACCAGAGGCTGATCCGGCCGGTATAAAGGGCATGAATGATGCATCTGCAGCCCTGCATAAAATTGCAGAGAGTTACTCTTTGTTTATATCACGAGGGGATGATTCCGGAACCCATAGCAAAGAGCAAACATTGTGGAAGGCAACCGGTCTACAACTGGAATCCATGGCCGGGACGATTATCAAGAAGGGGAAAAAAATGGAAGTC
>JAUVLX010000131.1 GCA_030600525.1 Desulfobulbus sp.
ATGATTAATATTTCCATTCCTGTCCCCCTAAGAAAAATAGTCATGTTTTTCATGAAAGCAGCTTGGCTTGACAGCCCATCACTTTGAAAATATACAGAATATATTATTCGGTTAACCTTGCCTTCAATATCTGGTGAAACACCGCCAAATGTTCTGTATTAATTTCACCAAGGTCTCTGCATCGAAGAATAATGTAGCTATGGAATGCTGGGAGAAATTCTGCAACAGGAAAGATTGATCTGAATTGATCAAATCTGCTTACATAGCGCTTACACAAAAGGTACCAAATAAAAAAGCACCTAACCCTAAAAGGGTTAAGTGCTTGATGTAACTGGTGCCGGGACCAGGATTTGAACCAGGGACACACGGATTTTCAGTCCGTTGCTCTACCGACTGAGCTATCCCGGCACCGCAATGTTGAGGCCACTTTTCTATCAGAAATAGGGGGTACCTGTCAACTCTTTTTTTTATCTATTGTTCATCTTCTGTGAACAATTCTCCCAGATCCACATCGAAATTATCAAGAGCAGTACCTGTTTTCAATGACTTAGTCGAACTTTTACTAATCGTTGCCGTATCAATTTTATCCAGGTCCAGTTCATCTAAAAGCAGATCCTCTAATCCGAACGCTTCTTTTTCTTTTCCTGTACCGATATCAGATTCCACTTTATCAACACCCAACGCCTCTAGACCTTCCAGTGCAGCAGGCGCCAGTTCAAGCTCGGATTCCTTAACAGAAGCATTTTCACTTGGCGGGCCCAAATCCGAGATATCCAAATCACCAAAATCGATGGTCGGTGCGCCCATCTCTTCTGCTTCATCCTGCTCTTCTGCCCCTAAAGAAAAATTTTCCAAGGGTGCAGCGTCTTCAAAATCATCCAGATCTAAAATTATCTCATCATTCTCATCGATGTCGCGGTCATCGTTATCAAGGACAATATCATCAAGGTTGAGCACCAGCTCTTCATCATCCGGAGATATATCGCTATCCACCTCAGCAAAACCAACAGCTTCCACGGGGGAACCTTGAAAGTCATGGCTGTATTCATTCTCTTGATCAACAAAATCAGTATCAAGTACATCTGGCTCCTCAGATTTCGTAAAACATAAAAAGCTGGGAACATCCGTATCGAACAGAGTACCATTGAGACCACTGTCAGCCTGGTTGACCGAATTATGACATTTCTTACATGTCTCCAAATGATCGAAGGAAATATAGCCGCATTTTGAACAACGCATAATCTAGCCTTTTTATTAAGAAAACAGCACGGCCCCACATATAAATGAAGCTCGCTTTCATCCTACTTGTGCATTATCGCACAAGAAATCAGTTAAAATCAAGCTACGATGACATTTTTCATCTTTTTTAGTGTTTCACAAGGCAAATCTACACTTGCGCCTTGCATCCCCTCCCCTGTAGCCTATAATTATTCCAACATTAGCAACCCTACGATTTTTATATATTTTCAATATGCAAACATCAACAACACAACTGGAAAAACATTTTCTTTAATCGCGAGTTCAAAACAAATGCCATACATTTAATTTTTGCCTCACTGGTCATTAATTTACTGGCATTAGCAATGCCGATCATGATGCTTCAGGCGTATGACCGGATATTACCAAACCACGGTATTGGTACCCTGTCACTTTTAGCCTGCGGTGTTTTTACTGCCATTGCCCTGGAGATACTCCTTCGCATTGCCCGCTCCTATTTAACGGCTTGGTCAGGAGCTGTTTTTGAACACACCACCTCATGCCGTGCCATGCGCCACATTCTGGGCTCTAAGATTCAAGATTTTCGAACAGCAGGGCTCAGGTGCATATGGGGCTCGGCGAATATCAGAAGAATTAACCGCTAAAGGTGAGAACTGTGGCCCAACCAAAGCTGCTACGTTGATGCAATTGGCAAATGTTGCAGCAAAACAAAAGAAAAAAATCAAAGCGACAACAGACAGTAAACATAAACTTCCTGTTGCCTCAAATGTGTTGAATCACAATTTTGTTGTATCACAACCTGACGTTTCTTACTGCTCTGATATCACATACATTTGGACTACAGAGGGCTGGCTGTACCTCGCCGTTGTTATAGACTTATATTCCCGGAAGATTGTGGGCTGGTCACTGAAAAGTCGCATGACAAAAGACCTTGTTATCAATGCATTACAAATGACGATCTGGCGTCGCAGACCTTTACCAGGCCTTATCTTCCATTCAGATCGTGGCAGCCAGTATTACAGCAATGATTTTCAACGGTTCCTCAAAGAGAACCGGATGACAAGCAGCATGAGTCGCAGGTAAGCGAAGACTCCGAGGGCAATTGTTGGGATAAGAGTGTAGCTGAAAGTTTCTTCGGGAGTTTAAAAACAGAAAAAATATTTGATTCCCTCTATCACACCAGGGAAACAGCCAGAAGAGATATCGTTGATTACATTGAGATGTTTTTCAACAGCAGGAGGCGGCATTCATATCTTGCCTATCTCAGTCCAAATAATTTTGAAAAAATGATGGAGCTGAAAAAGGCAGCCTAAGAAAAGTGTCCACTTTTACTTGACCACGTCACTTCATTAAAGGCCTGTCAGCAACGACATTTACCAATGAGCAGGGACTAAGTTTTTACAAAAGAATTGTTACCCTAGAAAAAGGATATGTTGGCAAGCAAGCCGGTAAAAATATCATCCTGCCGGGTATGATCGTCAATGCCGACATCATTACCGGCCAGAAAAGTTTGCTGGAATATTTTCTAAAACCAATCCACAAAGCTCTCAACTCAGCATTCATTGAGAGATAACAAATACATACGATTCACAACGTGACTCCAATGACCAGCCTAAAAGCTAGAGAAGATACTTCTTCTTCACCAACCATTCTTGCTGTTGATGATAATCCAACAGCCTTACATTTGCTTGTTTCGACTTTAAAGCGAGAAAATTATCAAGTGCTTACGGCCACCAATGGCATTGAAGCCATGGATATTCTAGAACAACATGGAGAAAGTATAGATACCATTCTACTTGATCGAATGATGCCCGAGATGGACGGCATGGAAGTGACCAAACGGGTTCTTAAAAATCCACCTCTCAAATATATCCCTATAATAATGCAGACAGCAGCAGATAAACCGGAAGAGATCAGCGAGGGAATCAAAGCTGGTGTTTTCTATTATCTTACCAAACCCATTGAGCGGAGCATGCTCCTATCGATTGTATCATCAGCAATCAAAGAAATACAGCAACGAAGAGTTTTAGAAGCTGAAATGCGCAGGCACCGCATGAGTTTTGGACTTGTAGAAGTGCTAAAAAGCAGCTGTCGGACTCTTGAAGAGGCAGAAAGTATATCGTCTTTTCTTGCAAACTGTTTTCCTGATGCAGAGCGGGCTCTTACCGGTATTTCAGAATTACTGTTCAACGCGGTAGAACATGGCAATCTTTCTATCGATTATGATGAGAAGACCACTTTGATGGACAGTAATTCATGGCGAGAAGAAGTAGAAAAACGGTTACAACTTCCGGAGTTTGCCTCTAAAAAAGTAACAGTTATTTTCGAAAGAAAGGACGAGACCTATTACCTGCAGGTTACTGATCAGGGTAAGGGCTTCAATTGGAAAAGTTTTATGCAATTTGACCCGTCTCGCGCATCTCATAACCATGGCCGGGGGATTGCGATGGCCAACATTATTGCCTTTGACCGGCTTTTGTATAATGATGCAGGAAATCAGGTTACTGCGGTTATGAAAAAGCAGGCTCCGACAAAAGATACTGATGATTACTGGGGATAACGAACAACTCCTCCTTCTCACCTACACGACCGCCGTAATCCATATTACACTTACGTAATCAACCGATACCATTCTTATTCCCCTCCCCCGCCCATCACCCTAGACACGCACACCAGACAGGCTTAACGACATTTTAAATTTTGAAAAAATCAGGATCATTTTTTGCTTGAGCTTTAAAAGTTATAAGCATTTCAAGAAGTCATTGACGTTGGAACACTATCTGCATCAAAAACACCAATAGCAGGTTGATACCTCTTAGACATTTTCCCACTACATCAGCCGCAGATACAGGTTCAAGGTGAAAAATATGCCTGACAATAAAAATAATTCTGAACACGGAAGTGCTACAAATCATGAAAATTCAAACATTTGATTTGACACTTCCAGCACAGGAAACATCCATCTCGTTGACAATACGAAGAAAGAGCATCTCAGCACCAACAATGTCCTGAAAGATGGTGTCACAAAGGACGGAGTCCTCTCCATCCAAGGAGAACTGACCATTGCAGATCCTAATGCTAAAGATAATTCTTTCAAATCGGAAACAGTTTCCGGAAAATACGGTTCATTTTCGATTGAAGAAGACGGCACTTGGACCTATCCCCTGGATAATGAGCTGCAAGACGTCCAAATACTTAAAGCAGGAGAGTACCTTTCCTATACAATAATAATTGCTTCGCTTGACAGCACAACCCATTCTCTTGAAATGCAAGTGCATGGGGCAAACGATGTACCCTTACTGGAGGTCCTCTCGCAGGCAACAATAGATGAAAATGGAACAAAGACCATTTCATTTAAGGCAAACGATCTCGAAGGTGAGGTGACAACACAAGCTCTCGCGAACAACGGCGACATCGTTACCGACCAAGACGGTACCGTCACCTATACACCAAAAGCCGATTTCAGCGGCAAAGATACAACCACCGTTACAACCACCGTTACAACCACCGATGACAAAGGGGCTACCGTCGTTAAAACCGTCCAAGTTACGGTCAACGAAGTCATAGATGTTATCGAAGGGACGGCCGGCAATGATAGATTAACAGGAACAGTTGGCCAGGATATTATTATTGGGAAAGAAGGAAATGATTACATCTTTGCTGGCGGAAAGGATAGCGTTGACGGAGGTGAAGGTGTTGATGTTGCCTTGTTTAACAATGACAGTACGTCCTACTTTTCAAGAAAAACCAGTAGTGGCTCCCTTTCAGTTGAAGATAAGATAGGAAATGACGGGATCGATACTCTCCATGATGTTGAAACACTACGTTTTGCGCATACTGACATCAATGTGCAGGAATTCACAGAAAATCCGGTTACAGCGGGTTTCGAATTTAATGAGGAAAAAGATGCTCATACCTATAATCCGGAAACAACGAACAACCAGGACTTAGAAGACCTACAGGCATCACCAGTTGAAATTGATATTCCTGCTGTAGACATACCAACTTCAAAACCTGACGAGAGTATACAAACCTCATTTACGACAAACGTCGAAAGCGGCCCATCTTCAGCAGAAGAGACGAAGAGCTTTGCAGTATCACAAGAATCCACCAACGACCTGGCAAGCGGAGCTGTAGATACCAGTGATTTTATTGTCACCAGCAATGAAAACTCACTTGAAGAAATCCCTGCCATGGATGAACAAGATATCGACATCGGAGTCGAAGATGCCGTAGTTATTGAAGACCATCAAGAACCGATGACAATACAGGAAGAGGTACCGGCAGTATAACGAACAAACCCACTCAGTGTGAGGAGCAGATGCAGGAATCCAGTGACAACCTGTACGAATTACAATAATATAGGAGGATTACTCTGACAGGTGATTATTTGATGCGAGCTGTTTGCGGAATAGCCACCACATTTTATGCACTGATACGATTGATACCTGACTCAACTCAATGATGAAATTCCGAACGTGCACTCGTTTACCCATCTTTTTCGTCATTATGCTGTTCATAGTTTCCAGAGCAAATGCAGGCGTTTCAGCTACAAATGTTTCACCTCCCATACAACCAATCGCAGTTAAAAAAAATCTAAGCCACCCAAAGGTTGCGACACCCGGCTCCTTTTCTCAGACTCTCAAATCGAATCAGCCAATCGATAAGGTAATTGCTGAGTTTAATTCGGCTGATGCGCTTGCCAAAGAACCTCTGATCATCCCGCTTTACAAAGAACTTTTTAACATCTCCTCTGCAATAGCACCGGAAATTCAAGTTGTCCGTTCATTCAAAACCCAAAAAAGTGAAGAACGCTATACAGCATGGGCACAACGGCTTTCTCCCAAAATAAATGCCAGAGTATCACAAGTAAGAGAATTTAATATATCAGATGACACTAGCACGTCTTCTTCAGAAGAAGATACCACACAGTACGCATATGATGATGGAGATGCGCATGCTGACTGGACCTTAAATCTGGACGCACCTGTATACAGAAGGAAGCTGAATGTAGCCCAGGCTGAAGAACAGGTTGCCGAAAACAATCTGCAGATTACCATCCATCAGTTTGACCTGCGTCTTAAAGAACTGTTGGATAATTACCTGGAAAGCTGCTACCGGTTACTCAATATTCAAAATTCAGTTCTTCTCTCTCAGGAACATGTAAAAAGAATCTATCGTGGCTATGAACTTAGAGACCAGACGAGACTGCAACTCCTTCGTGCCCAGGCAAACTTAAAAAAACTTGAAGCACAGCAAAATTTGGACGTACACAACAAAGAAGTCGCCTTCAATGCTTTACTCGACTTCAGCGGTCTAACAGCAAACAACACTATTTTTAAAAAGCTGGAGCAACTGCTTCATGATGAAGTAACTGGCAGCTCTGTACCGACAATTTGTGAGGGAGCTTGGCACTCCGTTCCCGACGCCAGGGTTTGAGAAAAACTCTTAGCCATTACAAACACTTACCTTTGTTCATTTTATAAATCACTATGTACTATTCCCAACCCAAACCATTCTTAAAAAAACTCGGGATTTTCGCCCTTTTTTCAAGCATTATAGTCTTAGTACAAATAGGTATTATCCTTATCCAAGGCGATCCACTTTGTCTGAATCAAGGATGCGAAATCGTAGAGCAACTCAACAAAGTCCCGCCACTTTATTTTAATCTCGCCGGGTTTGTATTTTTCCTAATTATTTTCTTGGGCGTACGGATGACAAAGAGGGGTTCCACCCCTGCACGCGCCCTGGTACTTGTACTGCTCACGGCTGGCATGGGGGCAGAAGCAGTACTTGTCAGCTTTCAGCACCTCATTGCCCGCACCTTTTGCTCTTACTGCCTCATTATATGCGCCTTCGTCGTCCTGCTGAACGTACTTGCAGGGTGGCGGCAAGCTTTAAGAGGGCTGGTTATTTTCTGTGCTGTAGGTGCGGCTTTTTTCAGCCTCGAATTCCGCACTTCAGCAGAACAAACGCTTTCCTACCAGGACGGGATTCTAGCAACACGGCTGGGAACCCAGACTGAACCACAAATACATCTTTTCTTTTCCTCAACCTGCAGCCACTGCGAAAATATTATCCAGTTGCTTGCTCCACAAAAAAGTCTGACAGTTGCCTTTCATCCCATTGATTCGGTCGAGGCAGTCGATGTGCCAGGAATCGAAAAATCGGCAACCTACTCCATTGCTGCCAATCGAAATTTTCTGGCATCACTTGGAATCAATGAAGTACCGGTTCTGCTGCTGAAAGAAAAAGATCAATACACTGTTCTCAAAGGCAAACATACAATTCAACAGCAAATCGATAAGCTGATCACGCCTCAGCAAGAAGAGGAAAGCAGGGGGAAACAAGATATATCGCCAACCAGCTCCATGAACACAGACCCTGGCATGAGCAATGACGGTTGCTCTGTGGAGGAAGACTGCGAGGACTGGACAAATCTTATTCCATCAAGATCTGCCCCATAAAAAAAAAAGGGGGGGGGGAAGCAAAAAGCTAAACGTAACTTCAGCGAATAACAAATAACCTCACCTTAACCTCGATCTGTAACTGTACAGCAGTGCTCCAGATGCGTACAAGCAGGCTGGATAACTATAGTAATGCTATGTTTTCCTGCCTGATCGTGCGCAGGTGGGGTGCTGCTGATTAGTTACAGCTAAACAACCTGCAGTGCCTGCTCAATATCCCAAATAATATCTTCGATATCCTCCAGGCCAATACTGAGCCGAATCATATCTGGCTGTACACCGGCCTGAGTTAGCTCTTCAACACTAAGCTGGCCATGAGTTGTGCTTGCAGGATGGATGGCAAGACTTTTTGCATCCCCCACATTGGCAACGTGGCTGAACAAACAAAGGGTATCAATGAACTTCTGTCCTTTTTCCGCACCGCCCTTGATGCCAAAGGTCAGGATTGCCCCAGCCCCTTTTTTCAAGTATTTTTGTGCCCGCTCATGACTAGGATGAGACGTGAGGCCTGGGTAAGATACCCAGCTGACCTTTTCATGATTCTGGAGATACTCTGCTGTTTTAACAGTATTACCCACATGACGCTCCATGCGCAAACTCAACGTCTCCACCCCCTGGGTAGTCAGCCAACTGTTAAAAGGTGCCTGAGACGCACCGATATCGCGCAGTACCTGCACTCGGGCTTTTAATATAAAGGCTGCAGGTCCCAAATCGGCATAGACAAGCCCATGATAGGAAGGGTCTGGTTCGGTAAAATTGGCAAACCTGCCGCTCGTCCAATCAAAGTTACCGCCATCAACCAGCATACCGCCGATACTTGTTCCGTGCCCGTTTAAAAACTTGGTGGTGCTGTGCGTCACAATATTTGCTCCCCATTCCAATGGCCGACACAAATAGGGTGTTGCAAGAGTGTTATCGATCGCCAGGGGAATATTGGCAGCAGCAGCGATTTTCCCAACCTCTGCAAACGGAAAAACGGACAGACCGGGGTTGCCCAGTGTTTCACCATATATCAACTTGGTATTGGGCTGGATAGCCCTGGCAAACGCTTCGGGATCTGCAGGGTCTGCAAAGCTGACCTCTATACCCAATCGGGGAAGAGTGTAATGCAGTTGATTATAGGTGCCGCCGTAAAGACTGCTACTACTGACAATATGATCACCACTGCCGCAGAGAGTCAAAAACAACATTGTCTGTGCCCCATGCCCGCTACTTGCAGCCAGCGCGCCGACGCCTCCCTCAAGATCGGCTAGACGCTGCTCCAACACGTCTGTGGTAGGATTCATGATTCGGGTATATATATTGCCAAATTCCTTGAGCGCAAAAAGGTCTGCAGCATGTTGGGTATTCTTGAAGACATAAGAAGATGTCTGGTAAAGA
>JAUVLX010000096.1 GCA_030600525.1 Desulfobulbus sp.
GCAACAATTCGGTGGGAAAGGGCAATATGGAAGAGTCTTTAGTTCTCCTAAGGGGGGGCTGTATTTTACAATTCTCTTTCAACCTCAATTGCAGGTCAAATACCTTCCCCTTATTACACTGGCGACCGGCGTTGCTTGTGCAAGCTGTTTGGTCGCTGAGACAGGGCTACAGATATCACTCAAATGGCCAAATGATATCTACGTTGCTGAAAAAAAACTTGGTGGAATCCTTTGCGAATCAGAAATTATTGATACCAATCATTTACCATATGTAATAATTGGTGTTGGCTTGAACATTAACACCACCCTTGAAGATTACCCCTCTGAGTTACAATCGATAGTGACAACTGTACGCGAACACACCCAGTTACAGTATAATTTAGATCACTTACTCAAGAGAGTAACGACTCAAATTTTAGACAATATTTGCGAGTTGCCTTCAGATCCAAAAAATATCCTCGATCATTGGCAACGCTATGATTATCTTTACCAGCGTCCGGTTGAGTATGTTGAAGACCGCAGGGTCCTCCGTGGAACAGGAGATGGAATAACAGAGGATGGTTGTTATCAGGTGCTGGACGCTCAGGGTACTTTTCACCAGATCGTGGGAGGGCAACTACGGCCTCTGTAGGCTATCGCAATTTCAGGAACAGATAATTACAGCGTCGACCTCTGTCGGCTATTGTAAAGGAAGATCAGGTTTTATTATGCAGGAGGGAATGTGAATATTGTAGAACAGGCCAAAGAAGTCCTTTCCATCGAATGTGAAGGGATTATGGCTGTAAGAGATCGACTCGATACATCGTTTGAGCAAGCTGTTGAATTAATCGCAACGTGTCCGAGTAGGCTGGTTGTTACAGGTATCGGTAAATCTGGTGTTATTGGACAGAAAATATCAGCTACCCTTAACTCAACAGGTACATCTTCTTTCTTTCTGCATCCTGTGGAGGCCATGCATGGTGATTTAGGTATGCTGTCGGCTACAGATGTTGTGCTTGCCATATCCTACTCTGGAGAAACTACAGAACTTAACGCATTGCTTGGTAGCCTGCGCGAACGAAATGTTCACATAATTGCCATGACAGGTAAGCTGGATTCAACTCTCTCTAGATTTGCTGTGATTACATTAGATATTTGTGTGCCGAGGGAGGCTTGTCCGCTTGGTTTGGCACCCACCTCTTCTACGACAGCTACACTTGCACTTGGTGATGCCCTTGCCGTTACTTTGTTGAAGAAAAATCAGTTTCGTGAGGAAGATTTTCGGCGTAATCATCCTGGAGGCAGTTTGGGGGAACGACTCAAGGTTGCCGTTAAAGAGGTCATGCTATTCGGAGACAAGGTACCAGTAGTAAAAGAAGGGGTGAGTCTTCAGGAGACCATTTCGGAAATAGACAGCAAAAATATTGGTGCAGTAATGGTTCAAGACAAAAACGGTTGTTTGAGCGGCATTGTGACCGATGGCGATATCAGGCGATTGTTAACTAGCGGTAAGGTACCAGGAGTGGCGGTTGTCGATGATATCATGACGACCAGGCCTGTAACTATAAGCGGAGATACCATGGCCGCAGATGCACTCAGCCTCATGCAACGCAGAGAGATAACTGTATTGGCAGTAGTTGCAGCTAGCGGTGCCCTTGAAGGGATACTTCATCTCCACGATTTACTTGGCAAAGGTGAATTTAGATTTTTGATTTAATTATCCTGTAGAATCCTGTGCCTTTTGTATGGTGCAAATTTGAGTTTTTGTTTCATTCACCAGAATATACAGACCATGCACTACTCTCTTCATCATATATGTAATTGAGTTCCAGTCGGGAGGAGGTTCCTTGACTTTTTTCTGTGCAGGTGATGATGAAAATGGTTTTGTTATCTACCTTTCTCAGTAATGCGGCATTGGGTGAATGAAGCTGTGAACCTCTAAAGGTAGGGTAATTGGATCTGAAAATTTCCTCGAAATGCTCTTCTAACCAGACAATTTTTTTATTGTGTGCAATCTGTTCTTCTTTAGCTGTGATTTGTTGGGTGATTCTTCGCTGCACATCCACTACTGAAGGATCACTTTTAAAAGGACTATTTTTAAGACGTCGCTGAATATCTTTAGAGTGACGCAGGGCCTCGTTAAGATTACTTTGATTTTCTGCAAGCAGTACTTTTTCCTGGATCATTGCGACTTGAACCATCAACACAGTTTTTTTGATCTTACGGATTGATTCATCCAGGTGCCCTTCAAAATTCTCCCTTTCTTGTTCAAGCAGGCTCACCGCCTTGCGATATTCATTTATAGCGTTAGCCCAATTTCTCTGATTGTAGGCGTCTCTCGCGGACGAGAGGATGCCATAAAGGCGTGCATTGACAAGTAATCGGTGCAGATCTCGTCGCTCCTTCACCGAAACAACATCTGGATTGGAGTCTATAAGACGCTGAGCATGTTCGAGTTTTACGATGGTTTCCTGCCATTGTTCCTGCGTAAATGTCTTCTTGGACAAGTTTAGTTCATGACGAAAGGTTGCTGCGGTCAGGCGTGAGGTAATGGCGGTTGCTGTCTTAGGGTCGGAGAGGCTGCTGGAGAGTTCCAGTGCTTTACGGTAGGTTTCTGCAGCGCCTTGCCAGTTTTTCCCTAGTTCAGCCTGCTGTGCAAGGGTGAGTGTTTGCTGGAGCTCTAGCGATTTTATCACCGCTTCTAGCTCAACAACGTTGTCACTGAGTTTATGTTGCTGTGCATAAAAAAAAGCTTGTCGGTAAAGTGTAAGCGCATCGGTAGGGTTCTTTTGATCTATCAGAGATTTTGCCTGTTCTGTTAAAGTTGCCAATTCTCTGAGGGATTGGGCTGTGGCAGATGGTATATATTTGCCTTTATAGAGAACATGGCCCTTTAACCCCTCATCGAGTTCTTTCGAAGTGAGAAGTGACTCGATTTCCCGTTCCATTCTTCCTTTTTTAAAACGAAGTACTGTGAGTCCTGCTAATGATTTTTGCGCTTGGTAAAGCGTTTCTTGGGCTGTTTCAAATTGGTTTTTATCTATTAGGAGCTGGCTTTTTAAAATGTTTGCCTGAGTGCGGCTTAAGATATTTTGGTCTTTAAAATAGAAACTTATTGCACCTATACAAATGGCTAGCACAACGGTAGCTGAAAGGATTATTTGAAGTGGGATCTTGAGATTAAACTTAACACGGGATAGAGGGGCTATTTCGTTTCTTTTTTTCTTTGAAGGGGGTCTTTTTTGGGTTTTGTCCTTTTGGGATACAATCAGGCTGTCATTAACATGTTCTTCAAAATTTTTTTCAGGAGACCGAAGAGTTAGAGAAAATGCTTGTTGCAGTCTGGAGCGAAGGCTGTCGCTTCCGGGCATGTCTACACAAATATCAAAAAGGTTATCAATTACGTCGATGGCTTCGTCGAATTTACCGAGGTCCTCAAGTTGTTCAGCCAATGTGAAAAGCTGTTCAGCTTTTTTAACACCTTTGTTGATGTTCTCTTTGATAACTGCGCGTTCTGGAAATTGATCGGTTATTTCTGTCAACGACTGATTGGCAGCAAAAAGCTGTTTGTGCTCCATGAGCATATCGATATGCTCTACATCAGCAGCTGAAAATTGCTTTACAGGTTCAAGAAAATCATCAGTTTCCAGGCCGAGTGAAGCGAAAGTATCATCAACAAGGCTATCAATGTCCTGAGAAGATTCTTCAATGGTGGCAATACTGAGTGAATCAAGCGGCAGGTTACCTTGGTGCTCTTTGTACCAGTCAGCAGCCTCTTGGTTGAAAGAATCGTTGAGACTGTAAGTATGCCCGCAGATCATCTCTCCAATGTAGAGAACGAGATCGGCCAGGGAAGGGTTCTGCTGCCAACGATCAGCAATTCGGACGGCGGCTGGATCAACATCGGGGTGGAAAATGTGGGTGAGTGGTTTTACCGTTGGGGCAAAGTGGGGGTACCCAAATGGGAGACTTATTTGAACCCGGTGGGTGTTACCTATCGAGATAGTGGCATCGGTTTCTTTTACATAACCGCGAAGAGTGAATTCAATCTCGTAATTATCAGGTGGTTGTCCAACAGCTTTGACAATGTTGACCTTTGGGTAAAGTTCAAGAGAACTTTGAAGTTGTTCGAAATCGTCGACAAGCTGTTGAGAGCCCGTAGCCATGTCATAACCTGTTAATTCTTAAATTGAGAGAAAGAGTAAACATTCCCGTAGCCTACTTGAGACCACACCTTGAACTGTTCAGTATAGTATATTATTTATCTCAACGAAACAAGCCACATTGGTTGTAAAGCACTAAAAATGAAGAGAAGGGATCTTTATAACTAATAACTTTTATTTGAGCGAATTTATATTCTGTGTACAATAGGCAGTATACCTAACATTAGCCTTAAAGTGAATATGTCTGATTTCTGTGCACAATTTAGAGTTGTTGAAGAGCGCACTTGCCCTTTATACAACAAGGATAACGGGTTTATTCTCACCCGTCAGTCGGTGGAATTTGTCCCCAGGAAACCGTCTTGTCTCATTCTCATTCGTGAGTTGACAGGCCTGCTTGTTCAACTGCTTCCCTATATGGCAACAGGATTTGCTGATTACAAAGACGAAATTTTTACTTGTGGTGGCTGCACCGGACTCATTAAATTCCAATTGTCGGAATCCCCTCTTACCCATGATTCAGCTGAAAATAAAGATGATCCGCAGGCAGTCATGAGTGGAAAAATTGAAGCAATTTTACCTGCAGAGCTGCTTCAAGTTTTTCATATGCATCAGAAGACCGGTCGCTTGATCATGGACTTGGCTGGCAAAGCGGCAAGGGTTACTTTTCGTGAAGGTGGTCTCTTGGCGGCTCGTTTTGAAGATCTTGACAACCATGAGGCTGTATACGCTATTCTTTCTGAAAAAGAAGGAGATTTCCGGTTTGTTCCCGGGTTACCTGAATCCTTGATGCAGGCGCGGGAGATCGGTGATTTTATGATGATCTTAATGGAAGGATTGAAGCGAATGGATGAAGAGGAGTAACCCTGATTTCTCATGAACATTGTTCACTTTGTTCAATTGCAAGCAATATCTTTATGTTGCGCTAAATCACATAGAGTTACAACATTCCACAATGCTCACCCAGGGGCAGTCCAACCGGTGTCATTTCCTTCAGTATTTTGGCTATAAATAGAGACTACTATCGGAGTCTACGCTTACCCGGAGTCTACGCTTACCTATTCACAGCAAAAAAATCTAAAGCTGACGTCGCCTGAACGGATGAAAAATCCGGGTTAGTCGTGTTTTTTGTTAGCTGCAGCATGAAAAGGTGGAAGGCTGGCAATAGCTGTGAAGCTATCAACGTGGTATTTTGCTTCCAGATTGTCATTCTTAAAGGCAATAAGGTCAATGCCGACACTGGCACAATGGTCCCTGTCTACGGTTGAATCTCCAATATAAATGACTTCGTCTGGCTGGACTTGAAAACGATCTAGGATCATCAATAAACCATCGGGAGCCGGTTTTGGACGATCAACATCACTGGCGGTGACGACCATATCAAACCAGGAGCGTAGCTGAAAGGTGTCAAGCACGATATCCATCGTGTTTGTTCTGTTGGTGGATATGGCGGTGTGATAGATTGGTTTGATATGTCTAAGAAAGTCGGGAAGATCCGGCTCCATTATCATGTGCTCAAGAAATGGTTTATAATCCAAAGCCTGGCAGTAGGAGGTAACTTTCTCAATATCAATGTGAACATGGTTACGGAAAATATGCCGCATGGAGTTTGCCACATTGTGGATGTGGACATATTCAAGTTCCGACTGGGTCATCTGCGGGCATTGAAAGTTCTCTAGCAGATGGTTGTAATATAGCCTGTTTGTCTCCAGTGAACTGAACATGACCCCGTCACAGTCGAAAACCACCAGCTTAAGCATGTTCATTTCCCTTACATTTTTTGGGTACCATCTGCAGTACCGTATATTTCGCAGTTAAGTTCATCAAAAAACAATTCCATGAAACGATGTCGCCGATCTGCAACCTGTCTGCCGATTGGAGTCAGCATCTGGTCTTTCACCTTGGACATCTTTACCTGGAATTCGCGGTAAGCAGTGTCTTCAGTGGAGTACGCTTCGGTTTCCTCAGGATCCTCCTCAGGGTTGTGGAGGCGTGCACCTATTTGTCCAGCAAACAGAAATGCTCGTCCAATGCCAATAGCGCCTATGGAATCAAGCTTGTCAGCATCAAAAAGGATTTTGGCTTCCATCGATTGTGGCGGTTTACCCTTGCGGAATCGATGGCTACTGATGCAGTGACAGATATGGTTGATATCATCCTCGTCGTATCCGAGCAGTGTTAATTCGGGACGAGCGAGCTCGGCGCTACGTTCAGCGTGACAAATGATACCTTTGCTTTCTGTTTCTGCCTTTCGGCCAATATCATGTAGCAAGGCGGCAGTTCCAAGAATAAGCAGGTTTCCCTGCATTTCTTTGCCGATTGCCACCGCCATTCGAAACACGCGCTCACTATGGTCGGGACCGTGAGATCCGCCTTCAAGCGAACAATAGTGACCACTGATTATGCGGATTTCTGTAAAACAAGGCTCAGATCCCTTATCTATTGTACACACGTCTTTAGATTTTTAATCCCCGAAAAATTCTTGTTTCAGCCAGGAGATAGCAAGCAGCAGCAGTTTTTCATCATCACCTGCAAGGCCCTGGAGGTCCATTGGTTTCAACGGACGTTTCATGGAAATGCTGTCATTAGCCATTTCCTGACTAAAGGTGTCCAGGTTGTAGAGTGCGAGTATGTACTGATCGAGTTGTGCTCTGGTAGGCCTGAATCCAGCTCGTATTTGATCATGCTGATACAATTCCAGCAGTTTGTCGTTGAAGCGGTTGTAGGTTTCCAGCTCTTGGTTGGCAAAATAAGTGGCTACATTCTGTCTTTTGGCTTCGGCAAAACCTTTGCAGTGATCTTCGGTGACCAAGACAAAGGATTCCTCAGCTGTACCATCGGCTTTGCGGGCTGTACCTCTGCCAACAGGATAGGCACGGCAGCTTCCAGGCCGATTGTCATAGACCTTGCATCCATTCTTATCGACAAAAATGCAGCTTGCCCGCCCATCATCAACCATGGTGAGATAGCAAATCGGAAAGAGCTGCTGTTCATCCCATTCGATAATCACATACTGCTCCAGGAAGCCCCCGGAGTGGAGTTTTAATTGATTCTTAAGCCTCAGCACGTCATAGGGGGTTAAGGCAAGGTCAAGCTCCCTGCAGCACTCGGTGAAGCAGGGGACACCGGGGTGGCAGGCAAAACAGAATTCTTGATCTGATTTGATTCTGTTGAAATTTTCTGGCAGTGCGTCGCTCACGGCTTTTATTACCTCTTTTTAAGTGAAAGAATGGGGCTCGCTATAAAGATGGAGGAATAGGTACCGACGAGAACACCTATCAAAAGGGTCAATGCAAAATCATGAATGGAAGACCCACCCAATACAAAGAGGGACAGGATGACCAGAGCAGTAGTAAGGGAGGTGACAACAGATCTACCCATTACCTGGTTGATACTATCGTTGATAATCTGATAAATTTTGCCGCCTTCTTCCTTTTTAATATTTTCACGAATTCGGTCAAACACTACAACTGAGTCATTGAGTGAATATCCTGCCAGGGTGAGCAGTGCTGTTACAACAAGTAGAGATATTTCCATATTCATGGCCCAGCAGATACCAAGAACCACAAGGACATCATGTAAGGTAGCTGTTGCTGCTGCTAATCCGAAACTGAGGTCAAAGCGAAGAGCAAGGTATATTAAAACCCCCATCAGTGAAATGGCGATTGCCTGAATAGCTTTATTTCTTAATACAGCAGAGATGGACGAACCTATCTCAGACTGGCTCTCAATGAGGAAATCATGGTCTGTCAGTTCTTGGGCAAGGATAGCAGTTATCTGGTCACCAAGATTGCCAACGGTTTCCTCAGATTTTTTTAATTTGACAATAAGTCGGTTTTCTCCGGTAACCTCTTGGAGGTCAATATCTGGGTAGCCGTTTTTATTCAGTGCGGAGCGTACATTTTCAAGAGCAAAGGGCTGGCTTGAGTGGTACTGCAGCAGAGAACCACCTGAAAAATCCACGCCTAGATTTGCATGGCCACGAAGAATCTGTACAAAAGCGATAGTACCAACGATAACCAGGATGCCGGAGATGGCAAAAGCAACTTTGCGGGCTTTCATAAAATCAAAGCTGGGTTTATGGATAAGCTGCATAAAAGTTAAGCGTTTCAGGATACGGGTCGCATACAGGCTGTCATAGATAAGCCTGGTACAGAAAAGAACTGCAAACAGGTTAAAAATAATACCCAGAGAGAGGGTCACTGCAAAGCCTTTGATCGGGCCTGTACCGAACAAGAACAGTGCCAGGGCTGTGATCAAGGTCGTCACCTGAGAGTCGACAATACTCCAGAATGCTTTGCTGAACCCTGAATCGACTCCTGATTTAATCGATTTGCCAAGCGCAAATTCTTCACGCATTCGTTCAAAGATAAGGACATTGGCATCAACCGCCATACCTATGGAGAGGATGATACCGGCAATACCGGGCAGGGTGAGGGTGGCACCAAGCATTGCCAATCCGACAAACAGGAACAGGATATTTAGCATCAGAGCGAAATCTGCTATAATTCCTGAAAGTCGATAGTAGATAACCATGAAAAGAAGGACGATGAGCGCGCCAAATAATCCGGAGCTCAGGCCTTTATTGATTGAATCTTGACCTAGGCTCGCGCCAACGGTCAGGTTTTGTATAATTTCAACAGGCGCGGGCAAGGCACCAACCCGTAGAACGATTGCCAGGTCAGTTGCGTCTTCGTGGGTGAAACTACCAGAGATCTGTGCACTGCCTCCAAGGATTCTTTCTCGGATGACAGGCGCTGAACGAACAACTTCATCAAGCACAATGGCCAGTCGTCGGTTGACACTTTTTTCAGTGATATGGGCAAAGACCTTGCCCCCTCTGCCTGTGAGATCAAGACTTACGTAAGGCTCGTTGAAACTTCCGCCAATTCGGACCTGGGCATTTTTGACCATTTCGCCGGTCATGAGTACTTGGCTTTCTAGCAGCATCGGTACTTGGCTTTCGGCCTTGGTCTGTTTATTTATGACCTTTTCAAAATAAATTTCTGTATTTTGCGGAAGGCGTCCCTGAAGAGCAAGGTTGAGCTGTTTTCTGCTTTTCCCAGGTTCCCATTGCCCTGTTGACTGGACATCAGCCAGCAATCTTGCCAGGTTTAGTCCCTGTTCTTCGGCCACTAGCTTAAATTCGAGTTGGGCCGTTTGTCCGATCAGTCCCATGGCACGGTCTGGGTCTTTTATACCTGGCAGCTGGACAACAATCTCATTCTCTCCCTGGCGGAGAATTGTCGGCTCAGCAACCCCAAACTGGTCAATACGGTTTCTGATAATCTCCAGGGATTGGTTTACAGCATTTTTCCGTATAAATTCTATCTCTTCTTGCTTGAGCTGCAGGGTAATCAGAGGGAAGCTCCCAGCCTCGGCGTCAACTTGAACGTCGAGATTAGGGAAGTCACTTGCAAGTGTGCTACGTACGGTATCTACTGCTCCGGTGTTAGGGAGGGTAAAGATAACTTTGGAAAGATCTTCTGAGCGCATCCGTACAGCAGTGATCTGCTTTTCAGCAAGTCCGTCCTTCAGGTCTGCAGCAGCAAGGTCGAGTGAGTTCTCAAGGGCCTTTTCAAGGTCTACTTGAAGCACCAAGTGCATACCACCCTGGAGGTCCAACCCAAGTTTGAGTCCTTCGGGGGCCAGATATTTTTTCCACCACTCCGGAGTATCGGGGTAAAAAGATGGAGCCAGCGTCATCAGGGAAAAAAGTATCACGGTGAAAAGTAACCCGATTTTCAGCTTCAGAGAGGTGTTCATTGCAAGTATGCCTTATATGAGTAAAGTGAAAAAGAAAAGACTCTGAACGTAAAAAAAAACGATTATACGATGATAGCCATGATCATGCAATGGGGAGATTGCATTTTCAGCAAAAATAGAGGGGGGATGGGGAGTTATTACTTTCGGTTGATCGCATCTGCCATGCATGCAGCTCCAAAGCCATTATCAATGTTCACAACTGCAAGACCTGGGGAGCAACTGTTGAGCATGCCCAGTAGTGCAGAGTACCCCCCGGCCCCTGTTCCATAGCCGACACTGGTGGGAACGCCGATAACCGGTGCGCCGGTGACGCCTGCAACTACTGAAGGAAGGGCTCCTTCCATTCCGGCGATAACAATAACCGCGGTCGCTTTTTGCAGGGTGGGTACTCTATTAAGTATTCTGTGAATTCCTGCCACACCCGCGTCAAAGATGGTCTCAACAGGATGGCCGAAATATTCAAGAGTCAGTTTGGCCTCTTCGGCAACCGGCAAGTCCGATGATCCTGCAGTGGTGATAACCACCGTGCCACGGGAACAATCTGTGGGAATATGATGTCGGTTGCCCGTCAGCATGCGGGCGACTGGGTGATAGTTTATGTCAGCAATACGTTCACAGACTTGCGTAGCCTTTTCTTCTGAAACCCGTGTTGCCAGCACGACCGTTGGGAGCGTAAGCATCCTTTCAAGGATGGTAACGAGTTGCTCCGACGTTTTGTATTCACCAAAGATCACTTCAGGGATACCCGTGCGCAGCATTCGGTGATGGTCAAGTTGGACCTCAGAAAACGATTCGCCTGGTAACCGTCGCAGTGTGTCAACGGTTTGGGCAATGTCCAGTTTTCCTAGCTGGAGCTGAGTGAGCAGGTTCTTAAGGTATGCTTCGTTCATGTCTCGTCTGTGGCTGGTACGCTGTGGATGATTACAGCTTCGGGAAATCGGGTAAACCGTTTACGCTTTGTCGCTGTTTTGGTAAAGT
>JAUVLX010000320.1 GCA_030600525.1 Desulfobulbus sp.
ATCTTTTTTGTACCACTTAAAGAGAGAAGATATTTTTAAGGTGGCATTTTCATAACGATTGCGCTGGTGGTCCTGCAGGAAGTTCCTGGCTGCGTCCTCAAGTTGATTTCATAGTCATGTCACTTTGTAGTAATTGTCTGTTAGCCTTTTTTGGTGCAGGGGCATTCATCTATAGAATATAAGCAGCCGTGGGGAGAATGTTTTTCTGAGTGTGATTTTTTATAAAATGTTCGGAAAATAAAGTATAAGAAAAATATACAGCAGCCTCTGCTGGTAACCTGGGGCAATGGAGAATGAGTCATGAAAAATATACGTTTTGCTGGTAGGAAAGCACGTTGGCTGGCTACAGGTATCATTATTCTGTTCGTGTCTTCCGGTTGTGCGAAATTACCGAATAACAGTAATCGGGTACCAACAACTGTTATGCCTGCAACGGAGCAGACACACCTTGCTACCTTATTTGTAGATGATAAAAAGCAGCATCCTGACCAGTCTGGTTTTTATCTGCTGGATAACGGGATCGATGCTTTTGTGGCAAGAGCTGCGCTTATTCTGGCGGCTGAAAAAAGTATTGACATGCAATATTATCTGTATCATCCAGATCTGGTTGGCGGTCTCCTTGCCGATTTGCTTTTACAGGCAGCTGATCGAGGTGTCAGGGTTCGCCTTCTCCTTGATGACATGGGCCTTGAGGGGCGTGATCTTACTTTGTTCACTTTTGCTCAGCATCCGAATATTTTTGTTCGTATTTTTAATCCATTTATTCGTGGTAGTTCCAGGGTAGTCCAGTTTATCACCCGGTTTGGCAGTGTAACTCGTAGGATGCACAATAAATCGCTGACCATCGATAATCAGGCCACCATCGTTGGTGGTCGCAATATCGGTAACGAGTATTTTGCCGCAGACCCTGAACTTGCTTTTGGTGATATGGACGTTATGGCAATAGGACCGGTGGTCGATGACATTTCACAGTCGTTTGATGCCTATTGGAATAATCCGCTGTCCTACCCTGTGGAACTTATGTCCTCCCAAAAGTCTGACCCAGAAGCTCTTAAGCGAGCCAGACCGTTGTTGGAGGCATATACAAACCAGCCTGAAGCACAGCAATATATTAAAGCCCTTAATTCCTCGAAATTCAGCAGAGAGTTAAAAGAGGATGTTATTCCTTTTTCGTGGGGTAAGGCTGTGGCTGTTTATGATGACCCAGATAAAATAAGTGCTGCTTTGGACGCAAAAGAATTGCATTTAGCCACCCAACTTGAACCATTGGTAAACGGCTTAAGCTCAGAGTTTTTAATGCTGAGCGCATATTTTGTTCCAGGGAAAGAGGGCGTGGAGTTTTTTGAAAAATTGCGTCAGCAGGGTGTTAAGGTTCGTATTCTTACCAACTCACTCGCCTCCACTGATGTGGCTGTTGTCCACTGTGGATATGCCAAATACCGGAAAGATTTACTGCGGGCTGGTGTGGAATTATATGAAGTTGCTGTTGATGCTTTGCCTGATTCCGGGAAAAAACAGCAAGTTTTCGGTGGTGCATCTAAGACCAGTCTGCATGCAAAATCCTATATTTTTGATCGGCAGACACTGTTTATAGGTTCGTTTAATTTTGACCCGCGCTCAGTAGATCAGAATACGGAACTTGGGATTGTTTTCGATTCCCCTGAGCTTGGTCAGAGACTAGGTAATAATTTTGACCAGCAGAAAAATAAAAAAGTTTACCGGTTACGATTGGTTCCGGATAATTACGGCGGTGATGATGTGGAATGGGTCCGTAGGGAACAGGGGGTTGAGGTGGTACAAAGAGTAGAACCAGATACATCTTTTTTCAAGCGATTGTTGGTCAGTTTAATGGCGTTGCTTCCCATAGAATCACAATTATAAGCTATCTTGTATAACTGTTTTTTCACCCAATCTTTTTGTTATGCGAAAAAAAATGTCCTCAGAGTATTAATTATATGCTTGTGGTATTTTTTTTGCGTGCCTCAACCTTGGGCGAAAACCCGAATTATTCAAGATACCCTATAGAAAGAGGGCAGGGGGACCCCTGCCCTCTTTACAATGTAATGTGCAAAAGCGCCTATTCTGTAATTTTCACGATGGCACGGCCTCTGTTTTTGCCTTGCAGGATGAGGTCGATGCGCTCATCAAGGGCTTCCATGTTTGGTAATTCCGTGGTTATATCTTCCAGATAGTCCAGTTTCCAGTCGGAAGCAATTTTGTTCCAAACCGCCATCCTGGTTTCAACCGGACAGCTTACCGAGTCAATTCCCAGCAGGCTCACTCCGTTAAGGATAAAAGGGTAGATTGAGGAAGCTAACTCTGCCGATCCAACATTGCCGCAACAGGTAATAGAACCGCCATATTTGGTCGTCTTAATAGCGGTGGAGAGGATGTTTCCGGCGACCGTATCAATGGCCCCCGCCCAACGGGGTTTTAAAACAGGGCGCCCGCTCTTGTCATCTGCCTCTTCGATGGAGATAACTTCTTTTGCACCAAGTTTTTTAAGATATTCTGTTTCATCAACAATACCGTTGACCGCAACCACCTCGTATCCAGATTTAACCAGGATCGAAAGTGCTATGCTCCCCACTCCGCCGCTGGCGCCGGTTACCAGTACCGGCCCATTTCCTGGCTTGACGCCATTATTGATCATCTTGTAACAGGAGAGAGCTGCAGTGAAACCAGCGGTGCCGTAGATCATACTTTCGCGCAGGGTAAGGTTCTCTGGCAGCTTCACTATCCAGTTGGCCGGTACCCTGATGTATTCCTGATATCCACCAGTAGTATTCATGCCCAGGTCATAGCCTGTAATTAATACCTCTTCACCAGGGGTGAAATCACTGTTTGTGCTTTCCACGACCACACCGGCTGCATCGATACCCGGAGTGTGCGGATAATAACGGCTCACCCCTTTGTTTCCGGTCGCAGAAAGGGCATCTTTATAATTTAAGGAAGAGTATTTGACATTGATTATTACCTCTCCTTCTGGGAGATCACTGAGCTGTTTATTTGTGATTTCACGGGTAAATTTTTTTTCGTCAGATTCCGTAACGATCATTGCCTTGAATGTGATGTTTTCCATGTTTTGCTCCTTTTTTAATGTGACCAGTCGTCTTGTTTGTTGGGGGTCTATATGTCGTTTTGATTTCGATAACTATTGTTTAACAGAGAATAACGTGCCGCAAGGTTTGTTGAAAACTTTCCAGTGGTTGTTGGTTTTTATTAGCCTTCATAATCACCAGTGCCCCCAGCCAACTGTTGCGCAGCAAGTCTGTTAATTGATAAATATTTCGATCAGGAGGTAAATCACCTTTGACCTGTGCTTCTTTTAAACACTCGATAATCGGTTGGTATTCCTTGGTAAAAGCGGTTGAAGCTTCGGTGGCGATAGCTTCGCTTACATCAGCCATTTCCAGGGTGATGTTGCACAGAAAGCAGCCAAATGAAAATTTTCCTCGGTTAATAAAATGGTCGATCTTCATACGGTAGAGATTTTCAATGCGCTGAAGAGGCGGGGTTTCCCGATCGGTCAGGATCTCTTCCATCACTGATAGTTCTTTGCTGGTGAAATACTGCATTGCTGCAACCGCAAAGTCTTCTTTCGATTGGAAATAGTTATAAAAACTGCCTTTGGGAATACCAGCAGCATCGGTAATTTCTTTGACTCCGGTGGCATTGTATCCCTTTTGGTACAGTGCCTTGAGGCCTTTTCTGATGATCAGAAGTTTTTTAGTTTCCTGTTGTTCTTTCATTCTTTAATAATATGACCAGTCGTCTTGAAAAGCAAGTTGTATTTATAAAAGTTTAAATATTTGTAAACAATTTCTTTAATTACAGAAGGTTGTCTCTATGTGTTTTTGGTTGAAAAATGTTTGGCCGGAAACGACAGGGAAGAGGTGCTTCAATAGCGCAGAAAGAAAATGATGGTCATAATAAAGCCTATGCTCACAATGCTAAATCGCAACAGCCTTGCAGGCATAGCCTTGGCAATAAGGGCCCCCAGGTATCCCCCAATGGTGGTTGCCACCATCATAACAACTGCCTGTGGCCATTG
>JAUVLX010000221.1 GCA_030600525.1 Desulfobulbus sp.
ACAGGAGAAGTATTATGGCAGATGGCAAAATCGTTACCCTGGAAAAATCAGAGGTCCTCAAACATACCTCTCAACCTAAGGTTAATCCCAAGACCGGAGAACCACACGCTAACAACTGGACTTTCTTTGAACACAGTTCAGGAAATTTCAAATCTGGCATTTGGGATTGTACTGCTGGTAGCTGGGAACACGAGCACCCAAAACTTGAGTTCTGCTACATTGTCGAAGGCAGTGTCAAGGTTATAGAGAAAGACGGTCCAACCCATGTCTACAATGCCGGTGATGCTTTTGTCGTTCCCAAGGGAACACCGGTAACCTGGGTTGTAGATGACTACGCCAAAAAGATCTTTGTTTCCGCCGCCCACCTGGAAGGCGAATAAAAATCTCCATACCTCCATACACGGTGGTAGCACAAGGGCAGTAGAATCAACTTGATTCTACTGCCCTTTTTTTTTACCCTCCCCCGCAGCAAACGAAATCCATTGCCCCTTCCAGGGACAAATTGATGTTTTCCACGATAGTTTTCTATTTTTTCGCCTGCACCATACTTTAATTATTTTTATAAAAAAACCTCTTGCAGGACCATTATCTCTTCACGCCTCCAACCTATTTAAACCATTCAATGACGATAATTCAAACAGTTAGATGATTCACTAATCGTCATCTTATTATAAATTATTTTACAGGAATGATAAAATTCCCTTGACAGATATCTGGTGTGTGATATATCAGATAATAAAGTAATTCATTAACGACCTGCACTCAAGGCAGGTATTTGACCCTGAACTGCAGGGTAAGTAAATATAGAATGGAGATTTCACAATGGCTAAAATCAAGATGACCACAGAAGAGGCATTCACCAAGGTTCTCCAGATGCACGGAATTGAGCATGCGTTCGGAATCATCGGATCTGCAATGATGCCTGTTTCAGATCTTTTCCCTAAAGCGGGTATCACTTTCTGGGACTGTGCTCATGAAGGTAACGCTGGTATGATGTCTGATGGATACACCCGCGCTTGCGGCAAAATGTCCATGATGATCGCCCAAAACGGCCCTGGTATCACTAACTTTGTTACCCCGGTTAAAACAGCTTACTGGAACCACACCCCACTGCTGCTGGTAACTCCTCAGGCAGCTAACATGTCCATGGGGCAGGGCGGTTTCCAGGAAGTTCCTCAGATGGCTACCTTTGAGGATCATGTTGCCTACCAGGAAGAAGTACGCCACCCTTCACGTATTGCTGAAGTTCTCAATCGCGTAATCATCCAGGCCAAGCGTCTTTCCGCTCCTGCGCAGATCAACATCCCACGTGATTTCTGGACTCAAGAAATCGAAATCGAGCTGCCTGCTATTGTAGAGTTCGAACTACCTGCAGGTGGTACAGATGCTATTGCTAAAGCAGCAGACCTGCTCTCTAACGCTAAATTCCCTGTAATCCTCAACGGTGGCGGCGTAGTTATTGGCGGCGCTATCGATGATTCCAAAACACTGGCTGAAAAACTTGATGCTGCTGTATGTTGTGGCTACCAGCACAACGATGCCTTCCCTGGAAGCCATGCACTGTCTGCTGGAACACTGGGTTACAACGGTTCCCGGGCTGCCATGGAACTGATCTCCAAAGCAGATGTTGTTCTCGCTCTTGGAACCCGCTTGAACCCATTCTCCACCCTTCCAGGATACGGCCTTGACTACTGGCCAGCAAATGCCGAGGTAATCCAGGTTGACATCAACCCTAATCGCATTGGCCTGACCAAAAAACTGGCTGTTGGTATTGTTGGCGATTCCAAAAAAATAGCACAGAGCATCCTCGGACAGCTTGCCGCCAACGCTGGTGATGCAGACCGCGAAGAAAGAAAAGCAGTTATCGCCAAGACCAAAGCTGACTGGGCTGCAGACCTTGCAACCATGGATCACGAAGCTGATGATCCAGGAACATCTTGGAACAAGCGTGCACAGGAAGCTGATCCAGACAAAATCACCTCTCGTATGGCATGGCGTGCAATTGTTGAAGCTCTGCCAGAAAATGCGATCGTTTCCGGTGATATCGGAAACAGCTGTGCACTTGGTGCGGCATATCCTTCTTTTGAAGAAGGTCGTAAGTACCTTGCTCCTGGTATGTTCGGACCTTGTGGTTACGGTTTCCCAGCCATCTGTGGTGCTAAGGTTGCTAAGCCGGAAGTACCGGTAGTTGGCTTTGCTGGTGACGGCGCATTCGGTATCTCCATGAACGAAATGGTATCCTGCGGTCGCGATTCCTGGCCAGCAATTACCATGGTAATCTTCCGTAACTACCACTGGGGTGCAGAAAAGCGTAACACCACCCTTTGGTACGACGAAAACTTCGTAGGCACCGAGCTTGACCGCAACGTATCTTACGCTGGTATTGCCAAGGCATGCGGAGTTGAAGGCGTGCAGGTTAAGAGCATGGAAGAAGTAACCGAAGCGTTGAAAGCTGCTGTCAAGGCACAGATGGAAGAAGGAAAAACCACTTTCATCGAAGTCCTCACCAACATGGAATTGGGCGAACCTTTCCGTCGTGATGCAATGAAAAAGCCAGTTGCCGTTGCTGGCATCGACAAAGCGGACATGTGCCCACAGCAGGGAGCATAAGTCCTAGTTTATTAGGTATTTAAAGGAACCTTCATATAATTAAAAGGCACTTGCCGGTTAAAATATCTCGGCAATGGTAACCGAGTATTTTACCGGCAGTTCCTTTTTTGATAGAAGAAGGCAATTTAGCTCACACCTTCTAACAAAAGTTTACCCTATTCTTACTCTAGGGGGGAGAAACCCATGGTAACACCAAAAGATTGGTTGGAATACGATACTGAAGAAATGGTAAAGGCTGACAAAGATGCTCTCTGGCATCACCTGAAGCCGCATAAAGTATTTGAAAGCCAGGAACAGATGATCATCGTCGAAGGCCAAGGCTTGATGGTTAAAGATATCCGCGGCAAAGAATATCTCGATGCCACCTCCGGCGGTGTATGGAGTGTCATGGTCGGCTACGGTCGTGATTCCATTGCTGATGCAGTTTGTGCTCAATTGAAAAAGATGCCCTATTTTGCTGGCGTTTTCGGCAATATTCCTTCAATTAAATTTGCCCAGACCCTGCTCGAAAAACTTCCTCGGATGGACAAGGTTTACTTCTCCAATTCAGGTTCTGAAGCAAACGAAAAAGCATTTAAAATTATTCGCCAGGCTTCCCATATCAGCCCTGAGCGCAAAGGTAAGTACAAGATCATGTACCGTGATCGTGACTACCATGGCACCACTATTGGTGCAATGAGCGCTACTGGTCAGGCTCAGCGTAAGCAGGATTTTGGCCCTTTTGTTGAAGGCTTTGTCGAATTCCCTCATTGTGCCTGTTACCGCTGTCCTTTTGACAAAAAATACGGTGAGTGTAACATCGAGTGTGCACGTAAAGTTGAAGACGTTATCCTCAAAGAAGGTGCTGACACCATCGGCGGCCTGATTGTCGAACCTATCACCGCAGGCGGTGGTATCCTTAAGCCTGTTAAAGAATACTATCCAATCCTCCAGGAAATCTGCAAGAAATACGATATCTGGATGATCATGGATGAGGTCGTTTGCGGCTTTGGTCGTACCGGTAAGTTCTGGGGACATGACCATTTTGATGTGGATCCAGACATTATCACCATGGCAAAAGGTCTGGCAAGCTCCTATGAAGCACTATCTGCAACCGTTGTTAAGCAGCATATATACGATGTTTTCCTCAACGATCCTACCGACGAAGACGACCGCCTGAACTACTTCCGCGACATCAGCACCTATGGCGGATGTACTTCTGCAATGACTGCAGCTCTTGAAAGTACTAGAATCATTGATGACGAAAATCTGGTGGAAAACAGTCGGGTTGTAGGCGAATACCTCCTCGAAAAGCTCGAAGAGCTTAAAAAATACGATGTGGTTGGTGACGTCCGTGGCGAGGGACTCTTTGGTGGGGTTGAATTTGTAACCGACCAGGCAACCAAAGCACCTATCACCGAAGGCCAGATGGGTACCTTGATGGGTAATATTATGGCCCAGGGAGTGATTGTCGGTCGTACAAACTCTAGTTTCCACGGTTTAAATAATATCATAAACTTTGCTCCGTGTCTGATTATCACCAAGGAGCAGGTTGATACCATAGTAGGCGCAGTAGCTGCTGCCATTGAAAAAACTTTTTAACTAATAATAATTGATTGGAGATCGAACAATGATCGTCGGTATATTAAAAGAAATTAAAATTGCGGAGAAGCGGGTCAGCATGCTGCCTGCAGGCGTCATTGCCATGGTCCGTAATGGTCACGAAGTGCTGGTCGAAAAAGATGCCGGTCTTGGTGCAGGATATCCAGATGCTGAGTACGTAGAAGCTGGTGCCACCATCGTTGACACTCCTGCAGGAATCTATGCCAAGTCTGACATGGTTATGCATGTTAAGGAGCCACAGCCTTCTGAGTACGACCTGATCCGTGAAGACCAGATCGTTTTCACCTACCTGCATCTTGCAGCAGATGAGCCACAGACCAATGCACTGGTTAAGTCCAAATCCATCGCCATTGCTTACGAAACCATTGAAAAAGACAATGGTGCCCTGCCGTTGTTGGTTCCAATGAGTGAAGTTGCCGGTCGTATGGCAACCCAGGAAGCCGCAAAATTCATCGAAATGCCACAAGGTGGACGCGGTATCCTGCTTGGTGGAGTAACCGGTGTTGAGCCAGGAACCGTTGTTGTTATCGGTGGTGGTGTTGTTGGTATGAACGCTGCCAAAATGGCATGTGGTCTCGGTGCTAAGGTTTATATACTCGACCGTAACCTGGAAAGACTTGCATACCTTGATGACGTTATGCCAGCCAACTGCTTCCCAGTCATGTCTGATGAGATGACCTTGCGCAAGCTGCTCAAAGAGGCTGATGTTGTTATTGGTGCTGTTCTGGTTGCCGGTGCAAAGGCTCCAAAACTGCTCACCAAAGACATGCTCAAGGATATGAAAGACGGTTCTGTTATCGTTGACGTTGCCATTGATCAGGGCGGATGTTTTGAGACCTCAAAAGCAACCACCCACGACGAGCCTACCTTTGTTGTTGATGGCGTTATACACTACTGTGTTGCTAACATGCCTGGTGCGGTTGCGAGAACCTCCACCCGTGCATTGACCAACGCTACTCTCCCTTATGCAATCGAAATTGCTAACAAGGGCTGGAAAGGAGCAATGCAGGAAAATAATGAAATCAAACTGGGTGCCAACGTTATTAAAGGCGAAGTAACCTTTAAGGCTGTTGCAGAAGCTTTTGACCTGGATTACACCCCGGTTGATAATTTTCTGTAGGCCTCCAATACAGCTGTAAAACTTTATACTTTCCTGTCACTTGACATCATCCTACAGTGTTGTAGGATGGTGTGCTTTGCTGGCAGGGAAGTATAACTCTTTAAATGAAGGAATAAGGAAAGTAGCTATGGGTGGTGCATTAAAATTTTCGTCTCTCAGTGAACAAGTTTACGCATACCTGCGCAGAGAAATGATTAACGGTAACCTTACCCCAGGCTCCACCATCAATATCGGAGAAATAGCCTCCGAGCTCGGTATCAGCAAGACGCCTCTGCGCGACGCGCTGATTCATCTTGAGCTGGAGGGTTTTGTGACCATTATTCCACGACGTGGAGTTCTGGTTAACGAGCTTAAAATCTGCGACGTAAAAAATGCCTATGAGGCAGTAGGTCTGATCGAGGCATTCATTGTTGAAAAAGGTATCGATCATATCACCACATCTCACATTCAGGAGTTAGAAAAACTCAATGAGATGATGATTAAAGACATCCAGAACAATGATTTTTCCAAGATCTTTGAAAACAACCTCGATTTCCATAGTGTTTACGTTGACATTTCCGATAATGAACAGCTCAAAAAATTTATCTTACCCCTAAAACACCGGTTATACGATTTTCCCCGCCATAATTTTATCCCTGAATGGGAAATGCGAAACTGTGAAGAGCATACTCTGTTTATCGAACATCTGAAAAACGGGAACGGAAAAGAAGCTGCCTCAATCCTCAAGGATACACATTGGTCCTATGAGTATCAACAAGACTTCATTTATGCCTTCTACAA
>JAUVLX010000117.1 GCA_030600525.1 Desulfobulbus sp.
AAAAACGTTAATATTAAGCGCTTTAAAAGCCGCGAAAGCCAGTATTGCTGACGAAGTTCTTCCTGAAGTTGGAGTTATCGAAGTCAGTGCTGAGGGGATACCAAGATCGAATAAGGTTTTCGTCGTGCATGGGCACGATGAAAAAGCAAAGCATGAGTTGGAGATATTTCTTACAGAACTAGGGCTAGAGCCTGTTGTCCTCCATCGTCAAGCCGATGAGGGAAAAACGATTATTGAAAAATTCGAGAAGCATAGTGATGTAGGGTTTGCATTTATTCTTCTTACTCCTGATGAAGTATCCTATTTGTCGCCTGAATCTGAGCTCCCCGAGGAAGAAAGAAAGCTTGAATTGCGAGCTAGGCCGAATGTCATTTTTGAATTTGGCTATTTTGTCGGAAAACTCGGACGTTCCAGAGTTTGTTGTCTGCATACAGGCTCGGTAACTTTGCCTAGTGATGTAAGTGGTTTGGTATATAAGTCTTTTACCAATAGTGTTGAAGAAAGTGGTTATTCAATTATTAAAGAGCTTAAAGCTGCTGGGTACAATGTCACAGTTTGAACACAACAATCACATTCACTGGAACAGCAAAATTGGCACGCCAATTTCGCTGTTCCAGTGATGTAGGCGTTATGTGAAAAAAGAAGAGAGACTTTAGGAATGTCAACGAAAGGTTTTATCCCAAATAAATTAAAACCATGGGTCGAAGCAAGAACTAAATATCGGCTATCTCATGCTCAAATACAAATGGCTAGAGAACTTGGTTTAAACCCCAAAAAATTTAGTAGCCTAAGCAACAATAAACAACAACCCTGGAAACTATCCTTACCTGAATTTATTGAAGAAATATATTTCAAGCATTTTAAAAAGACATCGCCTGAACAATGTAAGATCAATTGAACAAATGCTAAAAGATAAAACAAGCAAAAAAGCTGAGCGAAAAAAACGCAAAGTAACGTCAGCTTCTTATGAAGAAACAAAAACATTAAATAGCCAGGTTATCGATTGATGCCCAAATACAAAGTAATATTTGAATCAAAAGAAACTATTCTCGGGGTAGTGCCACAAGCTAACGACTGGGTAGAATACGCATGTGTTCTTAAAGTGAAAAATGGTGGAAAAAGGCCAGTATCACTTGATATGCAATTTATTCCACCACACCCATTTTCTGTTAATATGCCAATGGAGCACTTAATTCAAGAGGACAGTATTTCAAGTCTATATGGAAAAGTTATAAAATTTCTGGAAAGATATGGTGTTGAGTTTCGTGGATAATTATCATTTAATTAAAAGTCACATAACAATTAAAATTCACTCGGCCGTTATGCCAGGGCAACTCTTATAGGGACAACCTCATCCATTTCAAAAAAGAATTTGGTTGCAGGATTCACGCCTATTGCCTAATGAGCACTCACGTGCACCTTGTTATTGATTCTGTTATTGATCCTGAGTCGATTTCAAAACTCATGAAACGTGTCGCCGGGAGGCAGACGCGGTACGCGAATACACTTGAAGGGCGATCCGGCAGCCTCTGGGAAGGCCGTTTTAAAAATCCAGCATCATCTCTACAGCAGAATAGCTACCAGCGTGTTGCCGTTATATTGAATTGAATCCTCTACGTGCCGGTATGCTCTCAGCCCCTCGATACTACAGGTGATCGAGCTACCGCTGCAAGGCAGAGGACGCAATGATCAGATTGTGAATTTCGATACATCATACCTATCTTTGGGAAAGAATAAACGGGATCGTCAAAAAGCCTATGTGTAGTATGTTGTGTGACACAATTCCTGAAGCAGAGGTCAAGTTGATCAGAGATGCACCCCAGAGAGGGCAGTTGACCGGTAGCGAAAAATTTCGCCAAAAAGTATCTCAGAGATGGGGTATCCGTATCTCAACTAAGGGGCCTGGGCGACCCCGAAAAGCTAATAAAGATTTCTGACCCCTTTTCGTCGTACTTACTGTCATGACATTCTGCAAGAGTTAGGGAAAAAAATGATCACTTCCATAATTTTGAAAAAACTCAAGCAGGCTTTTACTGATCTGCTTCCCATTATTTTGGTTATCGCTTTTTTTCAGATCGTTGTCCTGAAACAGCCTTTACCACAAATAGGAGAAGTCCTTTTTGGTGCTCTTCTTGTGGTGGCTGGCCTCACCTTGTTTGTTCAGGGACTGGAAATGAGCCTGTTCCCCATCGGTGAGGCAATGGCCCATGCCTTAGCCAAAAAGGGCAGTATCTTCTGGCTCCTCTGCTTTGCCTTTGCCCTGGGCTTCTCTACCACGGTGGCAGAACCTGCCCTCATAGCAGTGGCTTGGGAAGCGGCTGAAATTGCCAGCCAGGGGGGGCTTATTGACCCCAGTCCAGAATCTCTAAAGCAATATGCCTTTGGACTTCGCATGTCTGTCGCTTTTTCTGTGGGGCTTGCTATCCTTGTCGGTGTCATGCGTATCATCCGCGGTTGGCCTATTCATTATCTGATCATCGGCGGTTATGTTGTTGTTATGCTGATGAGCATAATTGCCCCGAAAGAGATTATTGGTATAGCCTATGATGCTGGCGGAGTCACCACATCCACCATTACCGTACCACTGGTTACAGCTTTGGGAGTAGGGTTGGCCTCATCAATCAGAGGACGAAGTCCTCTTTTGGATGGTTTTGGTCTTATCGCTTTTGCGTCTCTTCTCCCTATGATTTTTGTCATGGGTTATGGACTTCTAATCTTCAGATAAAAAGGGGGACTTTTTTAGTGGAATTCATATATGATTTCAGCAAAATATTGCTTGCCACCTGCAGAGATGTGCTGCCGATTATTCTTCTCATTACCGGTTTTCAGCTCCTGGTCCTGCGTCAGCCAATTCCCCATCTGCGTCGTCTCGTTGTCGGTGGCGTCTATGTTGTTATTGGTCTTGCCCTATTTCTGGCAGGACTTGAAAAAGCACTTTTCCCCCTGGGAAAAATTATGGCTAACCAGCTGTCTGATCCTGCCTTTATTTATGGTGCAGGGGAAATTGTAACCCAGGCAGACTGGAAGGCATATGGTTGGGTATATCTTTTTGGGGCCATGATCGGCTTTGCAACCACCATTGCCGAACCATCTCTTATAGCCGTGGCTTATAAAGCCAATGAGGTATCCGCCGGGACGATCAGTCAATGGGGTTTGAGAATCACTGTTGCCATAGGCGTCGCTTTTGGAATAAGCCTCGGAACCTTTCGCATTGTCACCGGTACCCCACTTTACCTGTACATTCTTGTCGGCTATATGATTGTTATTGTACAGACCCTGTTTGCTCCCAAAAGCATCATTGCCCTGGCGTATGATTCGGGTGGGGTCACCACTTCAACAGTAACAGTACCTCTGGTGGCGGCCCTTGGTCTTGGATTGTCCGCCACCGTGCCTGGACGAAATCCTGCCCTGGACGGTTTTGGCCTTATTGCTTTTGCCAGTCTTTTTCCAATCATTGCCGTTATGGGCTATGCCCAGTTAATGACCTGGAAAACAAAACGCAGTACACAAATCATGGAGAATAGGAATGCGCTTTAAACTTATTTTATCTTCGGTAAAAACGGATCTCACTGACCATGTTGTTGATTCGGCAAAAGAGGCCGGCGCCACCGGAGCAACGATCATACCGGCCAGAGGGACTGGTCTCAAGGAGGCAAAAACTTTTTTTGGCCTTTCGCTGGAAGCACAGACCGACATTATCATGCTCCTTGTCGAAGAACATTTTGTTACTAAAATTTTAGACGCTATAAAGAAATCGGGAAAATTTCATAAGCCTGGAACAGGCATTGCTTTTGTGCTTCCAGTTGAGCATGTTGTCGGTCTGGAAAGCCAGATGGAAAAATTCAAAGAAGAAGTTCGGAATAGTTATTTGTAGTCAATGACATTTGTTTCTATAAAGGGGAAAAATTATGGTACCTGACAACACCACAATAATTCGGGCAAGGGACGTGATGCATAAGATTGTGTACATTGACGGCATGGCCACCGCCAGGGAGGCTGCCGCTAAGATGCGTTCTGAAAAAGTCTACTCACTTCTTGTCAATAAAAGGCATACAGATGATGCCTGGGGGATACTGGTTTATCAGGATTTTATTAAAGGGGTGATCATGCCCAGTCGCTCCCCGCATGAAGTGAATGTCTATGAAATCATGACAAAGCCTGTTATCAGCGTGCCTGCGGATATGGACATACGTTATGTTGCCCGTCTGATTTACCGGGCCGGCATACGGAGAGCTCCGGTTGACGATGGAGGGGAGCTTATCGGTATGGTTTCTCTTTCCTCTTTGATCCTCGACAATGAGCTTTTTTAATACTTTTCTACAGCTAAAGCCCTCCTGATCTTAAAAAAGATATTATATTTTTCCCTTAAATATCAAAATATTAAGCTCATTAGCGCAAGAAAGACTGTAAGGGGCCTGGGCGACCTCGAAAAGCTAATAAATAGTCCTGACCTCTTTTCGCACGACAACTAACTTAACGTGGAGAAGCATATGAAAACCATTATTCGCATAGTAGTTTTAGCCGTTCTCCTCCCCACAATGAGTTATGGAGAGGAGAAACACAATCACGAAGGGAATGAAATTGCTGTGGGAGTGGAAGCATTGTCACCTGATCTACGTGATTTACTTTCTCAAGAAATGCAAGCATTGGAGAAAGGAATGATGTCTATCATCCCCGCATACAATTCTGGAAACTGGGGCGACATCGAAACTACCGGTGGAAGAATAAAAAATAGCTATATATTGAAACAAAACCTTACAGAAAAACAAATTAAGGAATTGCATTCAGTCTTACCACATACGTTTATAGAAAAAGACCAGCGATTCCATTACTTGTCAGGCATGCTTGAGCATGCCGCAAAAAATAAAAAGGAAGAACTTATAAATTTCTATTTTTCTGAAATGAATGAGTCGTGTCTTGGTTGTCATTCCGTATTTGCAACTCACAGATTTCCAGCCTTATCATCAAAGAAAAAAGAGGCGGAACACTCGCACTAAAAGGTATAATAGGTGGTTGCATCTGATAGCAGAACCGAGCCGCTTTGAAACTTTTTGAGTTAACGAAAGCTGTAAATATTTAGAATTTTCTGGAATTTCCTGCGCCAGATGCCCCGCAGCGTTAAGATTTCCAAATCGAATATTTGATTTCCCCTCAATTCCTCCACAGTTGGTGTCTACTGTGGAGGCAAAATTTTATCCCAAACAATCAACTGCCACTCTCTCTTACTCGACACGCCTCTCCTGCCCCATCACCAGATGCTGCCTAAAAAATGGGCGATACTCATCTTCCCGGTGGCTAACATAGAGGATGGTACAGAGCTGCTCAGCGGCTACATCCTCCAGTAAATCAAGAAGGCTGGTTCTGTTGGTCTGGTCAAGCCCCTGGGTGGGTTCATCAAGGAGGAGCAGCCGCGGCACCTTGATCAACGCTCGTGCAATAAGCAGCAGCCGCTGCTGGGCATAGGTCAATCGTCTAAATGGCTGACGTACTCTATCAGCCATGCCAAGACGATGGAGCCATTGGGAAGCAAGCTGCTGCTGCGCTTCGTTAGGCTTCTGATACAAACCTATGGAATCAAACAACCCCGAAAGCACAACATGTTGACTTGATCCTGGAATGTAATGATTACGGTGCAAATCAGGGCTAACCACGCCCAAATTACGCTTTATATCCCAAATTGACTCACCGCTTCCCCGCTGGATGCCAAACATCTTAAGATCATTGCGATAACAGAGTGGGTGATCTCCGGTTATGAGTTGGACCAGGGTCGACTTCCCACTACCGTTTGGCCCGGTTACAAGAGTATGTTGCCCTTCGCTTATAGAAATATCCAGGCCGCTAAACACGGTCTGTTCACCATACCCGGCAAACCCTTTGCAGAGCTTCACCAGCGGGACTTCCTCATGAAAAGTGTCTTGGTGGAGGCGTTCACCTTCCATTTCTGCAGTAGAGACAGCTATGGTTGGCAATGCAGAGGCAACCAGTTGTTCTACCTGCGGCAGCACCTCTTCCCTAGGTCCCTGGGTGGAAAGGGTTCCATCGGTAAAAGCACCGACATGGGTACACCAAAACGGAATGTCACCAATATTGTTCAAGGTCATAATCAGCAGCATGCCCTTTTCGCGTAATGCAAGAAACATATTGTTCAAGTCGCGGCAGCTCTGTGGGTCAACCCCTTCATAAGGATTCTGCACCACCAGGCAGGACACCCCACGGGTTATTTCACGCAATAGGCATAATTTACGAGACTGCCCGGAACTCAGCTGGCGATATCCCTTATGGAGCGAAGCGGTCATATTACAGGCTTCAACCAGGTCTAAATGCTGTTCAATATCTGATAAAAAAGCTGCCGCAGGAGTACCCGGATCAAGCCGGCCCATGAAGTCTGTGTCATCCTTACGCAGCTCCTCTTCGAACAAGGTCTGCTGCTGATTGAAGGTGAAAACGCCTGTAGTTTCGGGGATGAAAAACTCTTCAAAGTCGCTATCAGCTCGCCGCTGGCCAATAACATCGCAAAACCGATCCACCCCGGAATCATTGGTGCCTATAAGACACCACCCCTGCCCGGCAGAAGCTAAAAGATGAGGAATGGTTATTCCATGTCCATTGAAATTGCGTATTCTGATCATTATTTGTCCATTTTCCTCATGAAGAAACAACCTTTTTTTGCATCATTATTCGCCACAGACTATAGTTGAAGTAGTACTCGATATCCATATACACCATGGCTCATGCATTGATACGACAATTTTTCCTGCCACGATTGACCAGAGCAACACGCTTCCGAATTTTAGGAGTGGCCCTGCTGAGTCTTATTATCTTTCGCTATATCCTTATTCCGGTACGCGTCCAGGGTATGAGCATGGAACCGACCATCAGTGACGGTAGTTTTCATTTTTGCTGGAGGCTCAGTTACCTGTACCAGCCTCCCAAGCGCTTTGATATAGTCACCTTCCGTTTTGCAGGCAACAGGGTGGTACTACTCAAACGAGTGATAGGCCTGCCCGGCGAAACCGTCGCCTTTCAACAGGGAGTATTGTATATTAACGGAAAACAGATGGAGGAACCCCAGTATATGTTTCCCTCCACCTGGAATCTCGCGCCTCGAAAAGTATCGGCAAACACCTTTTATGTGGTCGGTGATAATCGCAGCGTTGCCATGGATCAACATCGTTTTGGACAAATTGTCGCAAAACGCATAATCGGCAAGGTAATCTGGTGAAAAAGTCTCATATTCTCATTGTAATCGTCCTCGCAGCTACTGCCTTGTCAACGTGGTTATACCTGACCAATGACACCCGCCAGATACGCAGTCAGCTCAACACGCTGGCAGAATTGAGCGAAAAAAAAGAAACCGAACAGGGAATTGAAGCGCTCAGCAAGGCTGCCGGGATTGGCAAGCTCTTTAGCGAACAGTGCACTCTGCAGCTGGAAGAATATGGACACAGAGGGACCTATTTCCGCAAGGATATAACAGACAGTGTGTTTATGGTCCGTAACCGAAGCCACCAGATAACCCTCAAGATGTATGACATCACCATTGCGGTCGAAAAGCCAACCCGTGCGGCTATTGCCTTAACCTTGCATCTCTCTGGAGTGGTAGGGGAAGAGACAGCCGTTGATGTGAATGAAATTGCCCTGACCATGAACAAGGAGGAAGGGGATTGGCTCATTGACTCGGTCACCGTGGTCCAGATACTGGAGCGTTAGCCCAAATTTCCCCTCTTGTACCCCCTCTCCTTCTTTCAGACAAAAACCGCTGTCTCTTTCTCCTCATCGCTGGCAACAGCCATAGCCTCTATTTTACTGGCAGTTGTGACATGGTCATAGGGAAAAGCCTGTTCCGGACAATGCTGGACACATTGCATACACAGCACGCATGAATCTCCTACAATCGGCACCTTATCCATGGTGATCGCCTGGACTGGACAACATTCTTCGCAGGTGCCGCATGAGGTACATTTATCCGGATCTGCAGCCAAGGGCGGACGGGATGCCTTGGCAACAGCAAGATTTTTACCGGCAGCATCTGCCCGTAATGCAGGCGACAGATACTCAAGCACATCAGGAGCAAGGGTCTCTTTTACTGGTTGCTTTAGCTTGTTTACCACCTGCTCCACAAGCAAATTGACCTTATCCAAATCCTCTTTTCCCGGGTGTCCCTGTGCCAAAGGCTGTTCCGCTCCCCACATGGAGGAATGCTGGGCAAGCACCTTTGTTGCCCCTAAGAGAAGGTAGCCCTGCTGCTGTAGAATCTCCCCCATATCTGCCAAGGCCAAGCCACTGGTGACTCCCCCCCAGGTAACAAAGGGAACTCCGTATTGCTCTTCAGCTGCAGGAAGCTGGCGAAGACAGGCCTCGACCAGCGGGACTGCGTGGTCGGCGTAAACAGGAGAGCCTATCCACAGACAGCATGGACCGGACTGGGAACAAAAAGCGATGATTTGGGCATTCACCTCTTGCATCCCTAGGGAGAGATCAAACACCGTCACTGATTGTTCAAGACCTTTTAACCGTTCTTCGATGGTGAAAGCCACCTTCCGGGTCGATCCAGCTGGTGAGAAATAAACAATTCCGTGTGCGCAAGGAGCCACTCTACACTCTTTCACCATGGTCACGCCTCCCCGTCCCAAAGATTTTCAACAGTGTAAGGCGAACCAGGAGCCTGCCAAAAAGAACCGTCAACAAAACGATACTGTTTATCCAGCCCCTCTATCTTTGCCATATCATTGTTATCAAGCTCGATATCAGCTGCAGCAAAATTATCCCGCAACCGCTTCGGGTTCACTGACTTGGGAATAACAACGGTATCACGTTTTAATGCCCAGGCAAGCAACACTTGGCCTGCTGTTACCTTATGTTTTTCTGCAATAGTCCTAACAATAGGGTGTTCAAGCAGGCTCGGTTCGTTCTCTTTTTTCAACCCGACAGGTCTATCCCCAGATCCGAGGGGAGAGTAGGCCGTCAATAAAACATCATTTTTCCGGCAATATTCCACCATCTTCTCCTGCTGGAGAAAGGGGTGCAGCTCTATCTGGTTCATGACCGGTTGTATAGCCGCGCTCTGTTGCAACGCCTGCAGTTTGGTAATGCTAAAATTGCACACCCCGATATGTTTGACTAGGCCCTTGTTCACACATGCCTCAAGGGCTTGCCAAGTCTCCCTAATGGGTACGCTTTCCAGTGCAACAAAATCTTCGCCGCTGCGGGGAAAAAAGACCTCACCTCTAAAAACCACCGGCCAATGGATCAGATACAAGTCGATATAATCAAGGCGCAAATCACTGAGTGTCTTTTCCAATGCCGGCAGGACTTGGTCACCCTTATGAGCATTATTCCACAGTTTTGAGGTGACCCATAACTCCTCTCTGCTGATCTTGCCACTACTCATACCATCATGCAGGGCCTTGCCCACCTCATTTTCGTTTTCATAGGCAGGTGCGCAGTCAAAGTGACGGTAACCGATTGTAAGTGCTTCCGTAACAGCCTGATACACCTCGCCTGTGCCGGATTTCCAGGTTCCCAGGCCAAGGCCGGGTATGGAATCGTTATTGGGTAGGGAATAATATTTCATTACAA
>JAUVLX010000245.1 GCA_030600525.1 Desulfobulbus sp.
CGAATGAGAAACGTGGGTTATTATACTGTAGCCATTGTGGTTATTACTTTACTGGTAATTTTATCTGGCTGTAAAGATGATGCAAAAGATAAAGAAATCCACCTGAAAAAGGCAATGGTCTATATTGAAGAGGCAAAGCAAAAAGAAGCAATAATTGAACTCCGCAATGCCATCCAGATAGATCCAAAGTTTGCTGAGGCTCGCTATCAACTAGGTCTCCTGTACCTAGAGGACGGAAACCCTCGCCAGGCCTTTAGTGAACTACAACGTGCCGCAACACTTGATCCTGACAATCTTGATGCTAAGGTAAAAACCGCTGAATTTTACCTTCTGGGCCGACAAAAAGAAGAGGCCAGAAATGCCCTTGATGACGTATTAGTCAAAGAGCCGAATAACAAAGATGGCCTTGCCCTGCTTGCCAACCTTGAACTTATCGAGGGGAACACTGACCTAGCTCTGGCGGCTATTGACAAAGCGCTTTCCATCACGCCAGATGAAGACCGCTTTTATTCAATTAAAGGGAGAATTTTAGCAGTTAGCAAAGAAAACAAAAAAGCAGAAGCTGCTTTCACCAAAGCACTGGAGCTCAACAACCAGAAACAAGGCAACTATGTTACCTTGGTTTCGTTTTATTTGAGCCAGCAGCAGTTTGACAAGGCCGAGAAAGTACTAGAGGGTATGGCTAAAGCTTTTCCGAAATCACCGCAACCGTATCTACAGATGGCCTCTCTCTCCCTGCGACAAAATGACATCGACGGTGCTGAACAGAAGCTGCTCAAGGCGATGGAGGTTGCCCCCGACAATGCAGGGCTGAAAGTTTCTGTAGCTGATTTCTTTAGCAAGCGTGGCAAAAAAGAGGACGCCGAACGTCTGTACAAAGAGGCGATTGAAACTTCTGAGACTCCTGAAAACATCAAAGCAAAACTTGCTGACTTCTACTTTGAGCAACGTAAATTTGACCAAGCCAAGCAAATAATGGAAGAAGTGCTTAGTAGCAACCCTAAAAACGGTGGCGCCAAGCTAGTGCAGGCCAAATTTTATCTTAACGACGGAAAACCGAGAGAAGCATTAGATATCGCATCTGCCTTGACCGGTGACTACCCCAAGTGGGGCGAAGTCTTTTTCGTTAAAGCCATAGCGCATAGTAATCTTAAGCAAATTGATCTTGCTAAAAATGCTTTACTGGAAACGATTGAGAAAAACCCTGGCCATGCCAAGGCACACTCCATGCTGGCACTACTCTACCTCCAAGAAGGCAATTTCGATGAAGCTAAAAAAGAGGCTGCTATTGCCTTGAAAATAGATTCAAAAAATTTCCAAGCCGCCATGCTACTTGCTAAAGGGGTCCTTTTTTCCAAGGAATTTGAAAATGCGGAAAAGATGTTCTCCGAACTCGATGCAAAAGTTCCGAACAATCCTGAAATTTTAGGAAACCTTGGCCTGGCCTATCTTGGTCTCAAGCAACCGGATAAAGCCAAAGCAGCGTTTGAAAAAATCATGGCAGTCCAACCTGGCAATGCAAAAGCGTTCACCTTTTTGCTTAAGCTTTCACAGGAAAAAGGCAAGGACAAGGATGCATTAGTTGCGATGACTCGCAAGCAAATAGACAAAGCTCCAGACAGTGCAGGACTGCAGATTTTATTTGCCAATCTCATGCTCAGTTCAAATCAACCCGAAAAAGCCTTAGAGGCATACAAAACCGCACAGGAACTTGATCCGCAAAATCCACGTCCTTATGCGATGAGCGCATTGATCCTGAACAAACAAGGCAAAACAGAGCAGGCCATTGCCGAATATAAAGATCTACTTGTTAAACAGCCTGATACCATTGGCGCTTTCATGGGGCTAGGTGCAATCTACGAACAAACAGAAAAAACAGAACTGGCCATGGAGGCCTACAGAAATGTGCTCCAACGCAATCCCGACTTTGCACCTGCAGCCAATAACCTGGCCTGGATGATTGCTGAAAGCGCTGATCCTGACCTTGGTGAAGCCCTCCGCTTAGCAATGATTGCCAAACAGGAATTACCAGACAACGCGCATATCATAGACACACTCGGCTGGGTGCACTACAAACGTGGTTCCTACAGCCTCGCTCGCAATGAATTTTCGCAGGCTGTGGAAAAGGATAAAGATAACCCCATTCTTCGTTATCATCTTGCACTCGCTTTGTTTGGTGAAGAAAAAAAGGATGAGGCTATTCAGCAAATGGAGCAGGTGGTCGCCAGCAAACAATCCTTTAATGAAAAAGAAGTAGCTAAAGTTTTGCTGAGGGAATGGAAGCAGTAACTAGCAGGAATAAAAGTAAAAACACGCATAGCAGTAGGGTGGTACCGCTAAACGATTACGTCAACACCTACAGAACCAATCAAAATGGATAAAAGAAAAAAAGTTCTTAGTAAAGTTGCGATTAACGAACGTATCACCCAGCTTGGTAAACAAATTACCGAGGATTATGACGGTAAAAAAATTGTCCTGCTTGGCGTTCTTAATGGCGCTTTTATTTTTCTAGCAGATCTTTGTCGGGCAATTGACCTGGACCTGGAAATTGATTTTATTCGCGTTGCTAGTTATGGGGATGCAACTCATTCCTCTGGAACAATTCGCCTATCAAAGTCATCTGAAATTGACCTCACAGGAAAAGATGTGATCCTTGTGGAAGATATCGTCGATACTGGGCACACAATGGCCTGGTTAATAAATCACTTTGCTGAAACTGGGGCGAATTCTGTAAAAATATGCACCTTAATCGACAAAACTGAACGAAGGGAAGTAAATGTGCCCATTGACTATCCAGGATTTTCACTCAACAAAGGATTCCTGATTGGCTACGGCTTGGACCATGCTGAAATTTACCGTAACTTACCTGAAATTTTTTCACTTGATGGGTGACGGAGTGCTCTTACGCCAACAACTAATGAGTCTATTAACCTTTTAGATCAACCAGGAACGGTCTCATGAATACAGCAAAAACATTTATTTTAATGGCAGCATTGACTGCTCTTTTCATGATTGCAGGACAGGCTATGGGGGGACAACAGGGAATGATGATTGCCTTATTGTTTGCTCTGGGATTAAACTTCTTTGCCTACTGGAATTCAGATAAATTAGCATTGGCCATGAATAAGGCCCGCGAGGTTTCAGAAGCTGAAGCCCCAGACCTGCATAACATGGTCGCAGCACTTGCGGCTCGAGCACAACTTCCCAAACCAAAAATATATGTGGTCGACAACCAGACGCCCAATGCCTTTGCAACTGGCAGAAATCCTGACCATGCCGCAGTAGCTGTTACCACCGGCATCATGCAGGTGCTCAACCGGGATGAGTTGGAAGGAGTAATTGCCCACGAGTTGGCACACATTAAAAATCGTGACATCCTGATCAGTTCCATTGCTGCGGTTATGGCAGGTGCCATCTCTTATTTAGCAACTATGGCCCAATGGGCGATGATCTTTGGAGGACGACGCGATGATGGCGAAGGAGGCAACCCCATAGTAGCCATTGTGATGATGATTGTTGCTCCGGTGGCCGCTTCACTCATTCAAATGGCGATTTCAAGAAGTCGGGAATATATCGCAGACGCAACCGGTGCTGAGATTTGCGGTCACCCGCAATCACTTGCCAGCGCACTGAACAAGCTATCAAATGCCAACAAGCAGATCCCTATGGATGTTAATCCTGCCTCTGCACAAATGTACATTGTGAATCCACTGAAAGGAGGCTCAATAGCCAACCTTTTTTCCACCCACCCGCCTATGGAGGAGAGAATTAAGCGGTTGATGGCAATGTAGCAAGCATTTTGGCAAAGGCAGGAGCATCAAGGCAACCTCTGCCAAGCATGATACCCTGCACCCCTGATAGTTCGAGAATCTGGCGGCCATTGCCACTCTTAACTCCGCCTCCGTACAAAACAGACTGATAACCAACCTTTTGGGCTATACTGGACACAGCAGTTTCAATAGACTCCTTGCCATGTGCTCGTTCCAACTGCTCGGCGTCTTTTGGTGTATATGCCCACTTTATTTTCAATAGATCCTGCGTATCAAAAACAGCAGTCTGTGCATTAATATTGCTCTGATCAACACAGACTATCGGCACCAGCTCTTCAGCCAGTGATTCATATACCTGTTTAGCAACATCCTGCGCTGTTTCATGAAAATAATCGCGTCGCTCGCGGTGCCCGAGCAGTGCATATTTAGCAAGACCTCGAAGCCAGGCGGCAGGTGTCGAACCGGAATAACTCCCCTGCGGATAAGGAGATACCGACTGAGCTGCAAACGATACGCCTTCAAGCTCATTCAATTTACGCGCAACTTCCTGCATGCACAAAAAGGGCACAGCAATGACCACTTCTATGCCTACCACAGGTTGATACACAGCGCTAAACTCATCACACCACAGAGTAGCTCGTGCGGGAGAAAAATTAGCCTTCCAGTTTGCCAAAACAATTTTATCTACTTGTTGCTCGCTCATATAGAGTCCTTAAGCATCACACCTTCCCCCACTAAACCTGGGAGACAGATCGAAGTCTACGCTATCTAATTTTCATAAAAAACCATGAAAAAAAGATCTGTCCCCTAGCACCTTTCCAACAATAGAAATATTTGAAAAATGTGCTTTTAAATATCAAGAACATCTCGGAGTTGCTCTTCTTTAATACCTGCTATTTTGATTACTTTGTTACGATTTTGGTGACCACTCTGCAATGATACAGACGATTTTGACACATGCAGCAGCTTAGCGAAAAAAGCAAGTAAGGCCTTATTGGCTTTGCCGTCTACCGGCGGGGTGGTCAGACGAATTTTGAGTGCATCACCATGTATCCCCGCAATCTCGTTTTTGCTAGCTCTGGGCTGAACATACACCCTAACCACCACCCCCTCGTCATGAATGGTGTAAGGCACCATCTCGAAGCAAACCTTACTGAAGTGCCATAGCTATCTGTTGCAAGGTCGGCACCAGAAAGCTCTGAATAAAAATAACAGCCAGGATAAGAAGCATAGGGCTCAAATCAAGCCCGCCCATGGGGGGCAGCACTCTCCGAATTTTAGAAAGTACCGGTTCTGTGATTTGGATAAGAAAACGGACGATGGGATTATAAGGATCAGCATTGACCCAGGAAATAACAGCGCGACCAATTATCACCCAGATATAGGCACTCAGCACAAAGTTCAACAATTTGGCCACTGCTAAAAGAAAATTACTAAGCATAAACATGAGAGAATCCTCTGTATTCCTATGTATTGTATATTGGTAAGCGTTCACCAGCACCCCACGGAGTCTGCGCGTACCTCTGCACACGATTAGGCTACCGTGCATAGATGAGCCTGTTGATTTACTGTCTTTTCGCCCAATCTCTTCGTTATGCTGAAAAAATAATCCTCGGAATATCAACTATATGCCTGTGGTTATTTTTCCAGCATGCCTCGACTTTGAACGAAAATCCTATTAAATCAACAGACTCATAGATAGGCTATAGCCCGTCAACCTATTTGCGCACATATGGAGCACTGCTAAACGCTTACAGCCATGGTATTCAAACTTTTTGTGTTACCCGGTGAACGGTTACAAAATTTACTTCTGTTTAGATTTAAAGG
>JAUVLX010000074.1 GCA_030600525.1 Desulfobulbus sp.
AAATGACAAAATTTATTCACTTAAGCGACCTTCATATTCGAACAGATAACGCCAAAGATAATAATCAAAATTGTATCAAAGTAGTTAATTATATTATTCAGCAATACCCTAGCGACCAACCTGTTATCTTGATTACAGGTGACATAGTTGATGATGGTCATGAGGAGCAATACAAAAATGCTGTTACTCTATTAAAGCCTCTAATAGACAACGGCTTTTCAGTTCTTGCCGCACCTGGAAATCACGATTATGGACCTATGGGAAACATTTATACAGAAAAATCTCAAAAATTATTTCAAAAATATATATTAAGTGAACTCCTCAGCAATACTGATGCTTCTCAAGATGAAGTGGTAATGGAAAATTTATATCCAATGGTAACAGAAATTGGTAATTCTGTATTTATTGGTGTTGATTCAGTCGTTGGCGCAGAAAACGAATTTATGCATTTTGCAAGTGGAGAGGTTGGGAAAGATCAAAGAAAGAAACTAAATACTATTCTTCATAACAATCATAATTCTGGTAAAAATATTATTGTATTTTTCCATCACCACCCATTTGATAGAAAGTTTGTAATGGAAATGGATGATGCAAAAAAAGTTATGAGGCTTCTCGCAGGGAGAACAGATATACTTTGCTTCGGCCATGACCATAGCAGTGAAACATACAACGACAAGCACAATATTGACTGGATTCTGGCATCAGGGAAAACTACCCAAAAAGGGAAGAATTATAAATTGCAATTTAGAGAAATCACCATTGAGTCAAATAGTCATTCTGTCTCAATGAGATCATTCAAGAGCTAGAAATGGCACAACAATTACAGACACACCGACCGCTTAACCCTGCCTATTTTTGGCGGTAGTTCAGAGTCGTTTACCACGGCCAAGTCTTTCCTTGGCTGGTTGGCGGCGGGTGATGTTTGGCGATTAGCACTCAGTGAGAATTTAAGATGTCATCAGTTCCTGAGAAGGATTGGAAATTATTTCGTAAGTTACAAACTGAATTAACGGCAAAAGCTTGCGAATTAGTATTTAAGCAAGTTGATATTTTAGCGAAAAATAGAGTTGGAGAAGAGCATCAGTCATATTTAGAGCTGTATCATTTAATCCAAGCTGAAGATGCTAATATAGCCGAAATGTTCAACAACCCAACTCGCAATAATGTGTTGTTGAAAATTATTTCATTGAAAAAGTTTGGTGTATTAAGTTCTGAACAACTTCAAATGTTTAGTGCCGAAACACAAGACAGGGTTAGTAGCATTCTTGAGTTGAAGTGCTAACAAGGCGTTAAAATAGGACGCTAAAACAGTGCGCAATTTCATCGCCGTTTAACACGGAGTTATACCTCAATCGCTCAAGGGAACTTAATGTCAGAGCAACTTGGTTTACGAGCCAAAGGGCGCTCGATTGCCTCAGGGAAAGAAGGAATTGTTCTGAGGGAAGTTCCGGCCCCTCCTGTCCTTCAAGGCTGAATCCCCGCTTGAGCGGGGATTCAGCCTAAAAACAAATACGCTATTTCAACTAAAAGGTGATGCTATAGCCAAGCTTCACCAACCGACCGACCTCATAGTACACGTACTGGTTACTGGCACCTTCCAACAGGTTACCGCTGACCTGGACTTCCTCGTTAAAGATATTATCCACCCCAAAGGTCAGGTACCCGCTCCACAGCTGGTATTTGGTATAAAAATTAAAAACAGCACTGCTGTCCAGATTGCGCTCCCTGGAGTTGAGCAACTGACAGTTTAAATCCATAACCAAGAGATCGGTGAGGTAATTCAGCCCCACAGTAGTTTGAAACTTGGCACCTGTCTGGTACTCTGCACCGCTGGTATCTTCAGCCGTGGGATCTGCCCAATAACCTGCCAGGCGAAAGGAAACCGCTTCCATCACTCCGCCTTGATCAACAAAGGGGGATATTCCAAAATCCCATTCAACCCCTGAAGACTCGTAGTCAGTGGCATTAAAGTAGGTGTTGGGATATCCAGTGGAACGATCGATTTCAATTTTATCCTCATACTGCATAGAGAAGAGTGCCAGCCGCAACCGCAACAGCGGGTTGTCATACTTTACCCCGGCTTCATAGGTCCAGCCTTCTTCAGGGCCCAGGTCAGGATTACCGACGATAAAGGTACTTCGGTAATAGAGATTGTTAAAGGTCGGCGCCCGAAAGGCCTTGCCGGCATTGGCAAAGAGGTTCAGGTTGCTGGTGGCCGTATAGACGATCCCCAGACTGGGCAGGAAACGGTCATGATCAGCAGTGCCAGATTCGCCATCAATGAACTGCTGCCGAGCCCCAAGGGTGGCGGTAAGGTCATCCCAAAAGGTTTTTTTAACCTGCATGAAAAGGGCATAATCATTTCGATGGTGCTCTCCGTACTTATTATTGTAGTCAGCTCCTCGGTAGATCCAGTCTGCCCCCAGGTTGAAATCCCAGTCTGCCAGTTGCAGCTTGTAGTCTCCCTCAAGGCCGAGGTTGTAATTCTTATTGGTATCCTCCGGCTCATCCAGAGCTGTGTACTCATCTCGTTGCATCTCATCATACATCCCAAAGACTTTGGCCCGGAAGCTGTCGGTCTCGTATCGAAGATCAGCAAAATGCTTTACATTGTCCTGATGGGTCCCGTCATACGGTTTACTGTTATCATCATAATATTTTCTAAAACCAGTGGTGTTGAACGAGCCGAGGTAATCAAAATAGAGGTTATCAAACATCTCCCCATTAACATTCCAGGCATATTTATCGGTACTATCGAGATCATACCGGTATTTCTTGGTAAAACTACGAGATATTTCTTCCAAACTGCCGAGATGTTGATAGTTAAAGCCGACATTCACCCCCGGCATACCTGCCGAAATGCTGTGGTTCTGATAGCCTTCATTGCCAAACTCCACTGATCCGCGCGCCGAGGTGTCCTCTCCGGTCTTTTTGGTAATGATATTGATGACACCGCTCATGGCATCGGCTCCGTACAGAGTGGAAGCTGCACCCTTGAGCAGCTCCACCCGTTCAATCTGATCCAAGGGGATGGAATTCAGGTCATAAGCATGACCAGCTGCACCCTGGATGGGCACCCCATTGATGAGCACCAGTTCTCCATCCTTAACACCGCGGATAGGCAAGGCGCTGTTCATCCCGCCGTGACTGATACCCAGGGGCGCAAAAGCGGTATAGCCAAATCCTCCGGTGCGACGTAAGGCATCGACCAGGGTATTGGCACCGCTTTCCTGCAACTCTTCTGAAGAGACCACTGTTATGAAACGAGGGCTCTCTTTTTCTTCTACCGGAAAACGCTCTGCTGTAACCGTCACCGTGTCCATTAAAACGGCCTGTTCCTTAGCAATGGCAGGGGATGCTGCCAAGACAAACGGTAGAAGCAATACGGAACACCTCGATTTTTTCAATAAATAATTACCGACCACAATTTCTCCTTTTCTGGTTGTTCTGGTTGTGCTAATTTCAGGGAGGATTTCCCAAAAAAAAATCCCCGAATCGAAATCAATCGATCCGGGGATAGCCCTTATTTATCCACAGAGAAGTACAACAATCAGGCACAACTCCGTTCCAGGGAGCTCACCCATATGGCATTCAGGCAGGTCTTCTGACTTTCGGATCAACCAAAAAAAACCACGCCTTCCCGGTTGGCTCATCTCCAACCAGTGGCATCGTGCGGTTTTTGTCCCCGATTACAGCGGCGGGCCCGTTCCCGATTTTCACGGGATTCCCTTTTACGTACAAACACCTGAACGTACAAGGGTAGTAAAACGAAGCCTTGGCCCTGTCAATACATTTGCTTTAAATACAGCAAGATACAACAGAACTGTGGCATTACGGTTCCAGGAAAATTAGGGGGCGCACCACGTTTTCTATTTCCGGTCTACCAGCGGGTCGCGGAAAAGGTGCTGCGGCCCCTATTTGGCAGATGCAGGCAAGGGTACCACTATTGATATTTTGAATTTACATCAAACATGCAGTATTGTTCGGGACATTGAAAAAACGCACTAGCCCCACCCCGAAAGTTGAGGAAACAATTATGGCAAAATGTACAATATCAGTGATTCTTTTTGGTCTGCAAATCGCCTCTCCCACTCGGTAATCGTACACTTGTTTGCTTGCAACACACGACCTGTGGCCCGAAGGCCAAGCCCTTCACTGCGAAGTTTTAATGCACAGACTACCCTGCTGATTGGAGATTTTATACCCTCCATCGCTGTGTTACGAGTTTCGGAGAATACTGATTTGCAGTTGGCGCATCGATACAGCTTACGGGTTCCGTTATTAATGGTCTCCTAGCGTTTGAAACATGGCACGTCGGATGATTCGCAGTCAGGGCATTTAAGCAGGCTTGTATCTTTCATGAGTGGCTTTAAATCACAAAAACGGATTCATTGAAAGGTTACAGTGCAATGGTATGAGCCCAGTGCCCCATAGCAAGCTTTTACCTGACAGAAACATCTCCATGTTACCCTTCTTCCAGGAATTTTTGAGGCCCTTTTTTCTGGATAATGTCTGATTACATTGAACCTATAGTCCCTAGCTGGTGAATCGATACGCTTTTGACTCGCTCTGTGTCGATAGACTGGCAAGTTAGCCGTACGTGATGGCTCAACTCAGCTGCTATGCACTATAGCTATTCAGCATTACAGGTCGGATCACGATTTCTACATCTAGTTTGTAACCAGATTTTGGTAGCTACTCGTTAATGATGTGGTTAAATAAAGCAACTTTTTTTTTGCCATCATATAGAGATGGGTGTGCAGGAGTCTCTATCGGTTTTTTTTACAAAAAGACTATAGGGACACGGCACTGCAGGAAAGTGTTTACTGCATACATCTGTACAATTGAAGGCGTAATGGCCCATTTTTTCTCGGAGATAACGAAATTATCTGGAATCTAAGTTTTAATTAACACTCACATGATAATCTTATGAAAATAGACAGAAATAGCTTAAAGAAAATACCGAATTCTGAAGATCAAACCTGTTTTGGTTGTGGTGGAAAAAATCACGACGGGTTGCAGATGGAGTTTTATACAGATGACCAGTTTCTTTATTCTTTTGTAAAGATACCTTTGAAAATGGCCGGATGGGATAAGGCTGTTCATGGTGGAATTCTCTCAACCGTTCTTGATGAAATCATGGGCTGGGGAATCATCTATCTTTGCAAACAAATTGGTATTACCAAAACGATAACCGTCGATTTTGTGAAACCTGTCTTTGTTGAGGACGAGCTTACTGTAATTGGCAAACTTGAAAAGAAAAAATCCGCTAGATCTGTGATGATGTCAAGCGAGATTTACAACTCCCAATCTGTCCTCTGCGTTCGTGCCTCTGCAGAATTTAAGGCCATTGAATCCAAAACTGCGGTTCGCCTTGGATTGGTGACTAAGGAGTATATGAGTATGTTTGACCCGATTCTCAACTTCAAATTTGAAAATTCTTAACACAAGATACAAGCTGTTTCTTCTATGCAGAAAGAGATTTGAACTGGCAGTCTAAGGGAATGCAAAGCTTCACTTGGTTAGGATGTTTCCCTGTTCACCTTAAGCTGTCCTGTTCCATTTTCAACCTACAATAGGCTTCGCTGGGAAACTCAGCATTAATCCATTTTGTTTTATATTGGTCAACGCCTAGACCCTGGTCAATATCACTAACAATTTTAAGAACTTGAAGGCAATAGGCATCTACAGTAGTACGTCCTTTGAAAGCAACCGTATAAGAATTAAGTGGAGTTTGACCCAAATTTTCACCTTTTCCAAACCGTCTAATTTCAAAAGTAAGCTCCCTTTCCTGTTCACGCTTAAAAACAAGTTGGTGCTCACCGGTATTATCTATAAACACCACTGAGTATTTAAGGGCTCCTTCATGTAACTGAAGGGCGGATTCGGTTAAATCAAGGAGAGGATCAGTGAAAAACAATGCCCTAACCGGCATTTCACTTTTTTTAAAACTAAATACAATTTCAACCTCTCCCCGGCGAATGAATTCATAGTGTATTGCAAAGGGTTGTTGAGCGCATTTTTCCCTTGAAACATCTTTCTCAGCTTCCTTACCATCATTTACTATTGGACTAGTGCAATAATAAGAGTCACTGTCCATTCCTGTATGACCACTCCAATCATCTTCTGCCCAATCTTTTTCCTGAATATTATTCATAACTCATCTCAATACGCATTCTACGACATACAATCCTAAAAAGACTCACTCTATTGTCTTAAAAAGACTTACGCGGCCAAAAAGATTTCCCTAAAAGGTATTTATTTTAAACAGCCGAAAGATACCTTAACTGGACTATTCTACAACTGTTGCTATACGTGACCTGACTGGAATGTTAGCAGAGTGCACGCCTGGTGTTTGCCCCCGCAAATCAAAATCAAGTTTAACTTCAGGTCTAAAAATCAGGCAATGAGTCGACCCCCCAAAATGAAACATTCCAAGTTGATCCCCTTTGTTTACATGTTGTCCCTCATAGACTGAAATCTCATTAGAGGAGACCTCTGCCATGCCGACAAATAAAATTGCCATCAAGCCAATCGCAGGATTATCCGCTTCAATAAAAATAAGGGCCCTTGAAGCCACCTGTGTAATATATCCCTGTGAGTTATTTGGTCCTGCCTTATCATATCCTTCTACTAGTGCTTCTGCATAATAAGACCCATCTATAATTTTGGTTTTAACAATCCTGCCGCTTACGGGACTATGCCACCGGTGGTAGCTTAAAGCGCTTAAAAATGCCTGATAAACGGTTCCATTTTCAAATTGAGCGGTCAATGGATCCATTGCCATCATATGTTGCAAGGAATAAGGTTGTGCTTTTATCCAGAACCGGTCCTGAAGTTTCACATTTCTGGCAATTTTGTAAGGTGCAGATTCACAAGCATTAGCAACCACATTGTCATTTTCAGGAGAGGCAACGGGACGCCTTCCGTCCCTAAATACTCTGGTAAAAAAATCATCCCAAGAGACAAACCCATGGTAAGGAGCCTTTGGATCGCAAATGAAGTCTTTTTCAAAATTACTCATGGCGTGTTTGGCATCTCTACCGAACCAGCCCCTTTCGGGGTCATCTGTTAAAACATATCTTGAATCTTTGGAACCCAGAAAGACCGCCCACTGCGATAAAATCTTCTTTAATTGACGATTGACTTTTTCATTGAGAAATAATTCAGTGCCGGCAGGAGTTCCCATTGGCCAATTGAGCACAGCGTTTATCGGAAAACCAACCAGGCCAGTGGTATTAAATGCCGGTGCGGTAGTAAGGATTCTATTCAAAACCTGAAGGAGCTGTTGATAATTTGTTATCTCTAATTTTCCGGTGGGATCTTTTTTATAAACAGATGTCTGGGGCAACTGTTCAAACATTTGGTGGAACAACATATAAACCTGAGGATCTTTTTCAATGAGTTCTTTGAACTCCTGAATAACAGGAAGAAGAGGTCGATCGCCCTCCTCAGTATCCTGTACCAATTCAGTAAGCCATTTATCATAAGCTACCTGGTCTGAAAGAAGCCACTGTCCCACATTGTAGTGGGCCGAGAGGGAACTTGTTTTTTCTTCAGCCCCAACCCAGGCATTCCCCGAAAAGACAAAAAGTAATAGAGTAAAACAAATCGTCAGATTTTTTTTCATAAGAGTTCTCACCTGTTGAATGAAGCAGTTACTTGGCTCGGTTTATTTTAGGGTACCTTAAAAGCGAATGCATACATAATGAATATTTTTATTGAGCAAGACAGGCAACAGTTTGGTATTGCCAATGCAAGTATTCAAATTGAGATTTCTCGACACTACCGTGGTACCCAATACTCTCAACGAGTTGTTCAATCTCAATCAAGTACTGTACGAAGGGTCCTGATTTCTTTTTTTACAAATGTATGGACTCTTGCTATAGGTATTACAGTCCACGGTTCTCCAATCAGAAGACCTCCCCATATTAATCAATCCTTAAAGATATGATGAAATTCGGTACACCAGTAAATATCACCGGTCGTCTATGTCTTGCCTTGTTTCTCGTGCTTATACCCATCGTCACCCAGGCGGAACCACTGATTAGAGAGTTCCGCGTAGGCGTCCTCAACCATGACGTAGATGGCCTCTGGAGCGGTAACAGCCTTGAAGAAGGTACCGACTTTAACGCCGAATTGGTGTTTTATCCGTCGTGGTCTCTCTGGGGAGGTTTGATTCGCCCCAACCTGGGGATCACCGTCAACAACTCGGGAGACACCAGCAAGGTCTATGGCGGCGGTCTGTGGGAGTACTCATGGAGCAACGGTTTATTTCTAGTCATTGGCGGTGGAATTGCTATTCACGACGGTGAAACCAATGATACAAGTGAAATTCATAAAAAACACCTCGGCTCCCCAGTACTCTTTCGCATCACATTCGAAACAGGGTTTACCATAGCCAAACGCCATCGTCTCTCTGTGATGTTTGACCACATTTCCAACGGGTACCTAGCCGAACCCAACGACGGCCTCGATACCCTGGGAATCCGCTATGGTATACTCTTTTAAAAACAAACTCGTCCGCAACATTTGCAGTACATCTCCCGGCACTCATCCTGAGTCATATTCTAAATATACTCAAGAGGGATAGGTGAAAATTGGTAATCTTCAACGGCAACCGGATGCATCGACAGTACCCCCCCCCTGTACATTGATCCCAAAAGATAATACCAGAACATTCTTTTCCCATTGCACCAGAAAGTTCATTCGCAATGCCTATACCATTAGGCTAATATAGCTCACAACACCCTATCAATTGAGCGTAAAGGGTACATTGAGATTTTACTAATAGGAAAGGATAATACTGTGGAGCTGTGGCGTAAATTATTGGCAGTTGTAATTGTGGTAGTTGTGGTCATCGGAATGCTGGTGATCACCCAGTTTGTTTTACGAGGGTCAATATTCCAACATTTATAGATCGTTGTACTCATGCCATACGGACCTATCTTTTTAGAAGATCGGGAAGCCTACTGTAAGTCTCTGGGGCATGTGGAGGTCGAATGCCTATCACACTTTAGCTTGCCGACCGTCCGATATTCTCCTAGAACATCTCCTTGATGTTCTGAAATTATCTTCTTTTTAAAGATTAACAGTTTGTATACGTAACAACTTTCGCAGTAATATTGCCGGTGAACATATTAAAAATCAAGTGGGCTCTTTGCTTCCTTCTTCGTCGTACTTTTCACCGTATGGGTGTAAATCATGGTTGTCCTTACATCTGAGTGGCCCATCAACTCCTGAATAGTTCGAATATCATAATTTGCCTGCAGAAGGTGGCTGGCAAAGGAATGGCGATTATGCCGAGTTCGGCATAATCGTCACTATGCCGAGTTCCGAACTATGCCGAGTGACGATTTAACTCCTCAATAAATCAGCCTTCATCATCTTGTAAACTCGGCATAGTTTTCTATGTTTTCTCCTAAAGGATCTCATCAAAGGAGAAGACATCATGAGCACGTCCACTACAGCCCCTCACATTCCTGAAAAAATTTATCAAGGCCCATTGGACAGCGTTGCGCCAGCCTATGCAACACTTCTAGCAGAACAAGGTTACGCAAAAAAAACCGTCCAACTTCATTTGCGTTTCCTTGCTGATCTGAACCAATGGCTCCATAGGAAACGGCTTCAGGTCACAGATCTCACTGAGCCAACTCTTGATCAGTATCTGCAGGCTCGTTACCAGCGGTTCCGCCCACGACGTGATGACAACTCGATACTCAAGAAACTTTTGTACGTAGTGCACACTCTAGGCCTTTTGCCAAAGGAAACTCCGCCGTCCCCTGATCATCCGTGCCACCGCATCGAACAGGACTATGACCGTTATTTGGCCGAAGAGCGTGGGCTTTCCATGTCCACCCGTATCAAATACCGATTCTTCATTCGACGATTTATATCAGCCCAGTTTGGTACCAAACCTGTTCGATTCACGGATCTGCATGCCAAAGATGTGATCCGGTTCATACGGAATCAGGCTTCATGTCTAAACCCAAAACGTGCGGGACTGATGGCTACCGCCCTCCGTTCCTTCTTTTGTTACTTACGGTATCGAGGAGACATTACGATCGATTTGGCTGCCTGTGTTCCTGCAATTGCGAACTATAAATTCTCGTCATTACCAAAGTACCTTCAACCTAATCAAGTCCAGCAGGTATTAAGCCAGTGTGACCGCCGAACAGCCCATGGACGTCGTGATTATGCGATTCTCCTAATACTTGCCCGGTTGGGCCTCAGGGCCTGCGAAATCGTTGCTCTCACTTTGAATGATATCCATTGGCAGGCAGGGGAAATCACCATCCGAGGCAAAGGAAATCGATCGACTCGACTCCCTTTGCCACCGGATGTCGGCCAAGCCATTGTCGCTTATCTTAAAAAGGGGCGCCCCACTTGTTCCTGTCGTCATGTTTTCATTCGCATGAGGGCTCCACTCCGCGGATTTGCTAACTCCGAAGCCATCTCGACCATTGTTGCCCGGACTCTTAAAAGAGCAGGTATTGATTCCCCACATACGGGTGCACATCTATTTCGTCACTCCCTCGCCACTCAGATGCTTCGCCAAGGCGCTTCTCTTGTTGATATTGCCATTCTGTTACGGCACCGCAGTCTCAACACGACCACCCTCTATGCCAAGGTTGATCTGGTGGCCCTTCGAGCTTTGGCTCAACCCTGGCCAGGAGATGCCCAATGATCTCTCTTCGAAAAGCCGTGGAAAATTATCTGACCATGCGTCGAGCCTTGGGGTTCAAGTTGCGAGATATGGGCTACAACCTCCAGCATTTCGTTTCCTTCATGGAACAACAGGGAGCCACCATTATCACCACTGAGTTGGCCCTCCGCTGGGCTCAGCAACCTCAAGGTGTCCAGTCCGCCCAATGGGCCGCTCGTCTCAGCTTCGTGCGCTGTTTTGCCCGCTATTGGAGCGCCACCGATCCTCGGACTGAAATTCCACCGCCAGGACTCTTGCCCTACCGCCCTAAACGGGCAACACCCTACATATATTCCAATGACGAGATTCAACAAATATTGAAAGCAGCAAGAGAGCTTCCGCCCTCAACAGGCCTGCGACGTTGGACCTATTATAGCCTCTTTGGCCTAATGGCCGTGACCGGAATGCGAATCAGCGAAATCATTCGCCTCGATCGTGCTGACATTGATCTCAAACAAGGACTTTTAACCGTGCGATTAACCAAGTTCAGCAAATCTCGCCTGATACCTTTACATTCGACCACTGTAAAAAAACTTGAACGATATCTCCATCGGCAGAGTCAACTTTATCCCAGGCCTTCTACCACACGTTTTTTCCTGTCCAACCAAGGCACACCACTCACTGACTGCATAGTTCGTTGGACTTTCGTCAAGCTTTCTCGCCAAATCGGTTTGAGGAAAGCCGAGGATAGTTTTGGTCCACGCCTCCATGATCTGCGGCACCGATTCGCGGTGACCACGCTTCTCTATTGGTATAAAACCGGTGTTGATGTTGAACAACGTTTGCCGGTGCTTTCTACCTACCTGGGACATGCCCATGTGACAGATACGTATTGGTATTTGTCCGCCATCCCGGAGCTCTTATTTTTGACAAAAGACCGACTCGAAAAAAGATGGGAGGCCTTATCATGACAACAATCACCCCCTTATCTACTTTGCTTCAGTCCTTTTTCACTGACCGCCTTATGAACCAACGTCAAGCCAGCCCACACACAATCGCATCTTATCGCGATACGTTCCGGTTACTTCTCGGATTTGCCCAGAAGCAACTAAAGAAACAGCCTTCGCAACTCACGTTGGAAGATCTCAGCGCTCCTTTCATCGGTGCTTTCTTAGATCATATCCAAACCAACCGCCATAACGGCAACAATACACGAAACCTTCGATTGACCGCCATCCACTCTTTCTTCAAATACGTCGCTTTTCAAGAACCCAGCCGATCCGATCACATTCAGCGTGTTCTAGCCATCCCCACCAAACGTCAAAACCGCGCTTTAATAGATTTTCTCACTTATTCGGAAATTCAGGCACTCTTGGCCGCCCCTGATAATACCACATGGACAGGACGGCGGGATCATGCACTTCTTCTGCTGGATATCCAAACTGGCCTTCGCCTTTCTGAACTCATTGGTCTTCGTTGGCGAGATATCATCCTGGGTTCAGGAGCCCATGTCCGTTGTTACGGCAAGGGCCGTAAAGAGCGTTGTACTCCTCTCACCAAACAAACGGTCGTAGTAATGAAAGCCTGGCTTAAAGAACTGAGTGGAGATGAAAACGATGTCGTCTTCCCAAGTATCCGTGGCACACAACTCAGCGCCGATG
>JAUVLX010000128.1 GCA_030600525.1 Desulfobulbus sp.
TTCGCCTCAACCGCATTGTTCTCTAATTTAAAATTCTGAATCAACCTCAGGGGGGATGCGATCACGTTACCTTGAGAAAATCTGGTCAGCAAAAACTATAAAGTACCTGTGATAGCCTGCACGATGGGCAGAGACAGAGGAGAGTTGCTCTTTTTGTTCAGTAGTAATTATTTGACAGTAACCTTCTGCTTGTCATACACTTTTTTAATACACCAACCGTATAAATGTATGTCCTGCTTTTAACAAACAATTAGCCGAAAATCATCGCTCTGTTTTCCTGCCTGGCAAAAGATTTTCCACGCAAGACATGTGCCTGAAAGCTGCCCTGGCCAGTATCTGCGAGGTCCATTGCTAGTATGTTAGCCTCGCTATAATCAAGATCATGAAAGAGTATAAGCACTTCCTGACTACTTGATGAAACCTCTCTTTTTTGTGCGTACGCCGAAATTTGGCAAAATGATAATTGCTGCTTCAAGGTACCCTGAAGTGGCGATTACAAGGTCCCCCCCTATAGTTGGAGTCAAGGAGTTAAACATGCCATTGCATTATAAGTCTAAGGTTGAAGGAAATCTACTCGATGATATCTACGCCTCTAACGATCTTTCAGTGAGCCTCCCCAAATACAAAATACCCAAAGAGGAACAATCCCCTCGTCACGTCTACCAGGTTGTGCATGATGAATTGATGCTTGATGGTAATTCCCGCCAGAACCTCGCCACCTTTTGCCAAACCTGGATGGAGCCGGAGATCCGTCAATTGATGGATGAATGCATCGACAAAAACATGATTGATAAGGATGAATATCCGCAATCGGCTGAAATCGAATCTCGCTGTGTGCACATGCTGGCTGACCTCTGGAATGCACCTCAGGCAACAAAGACCCTTGGTTGTTCCACCACTGGTTCCAGTGAAGCTGCCATGCTTGGCGGTATGGCACTGAAATGGCGCTGGCGTGAACGAATGGAAAAACTTGGTAAACCCACAGATAAACCGAATTTGATCTGTGGCCCGGTGCAGGTGTGCTGGCATAAATTTGCACGCTATTGGGATGTTGAATTGCGGGAAATTCCTATGGAGGGTGATCGTTTAATCATGACCCCAGAAGAGGTGATCAAGCGTTGTGATGAAAACACCATTGGTGTGATTCCGACCCTTGGGGTGACCTTTACCTGTCAGTATGAACCGGTACAGACTGTAAGTAACGCATTGGATCAATTGCAAAAAGAAACAGGGCTGGATATCCCTATCCATGTGGATGCTGCCAGTGGCGGCTTTATCGCCCCCTTTGTAGAGCCTGAATTGCTCTGGGATTTCCGGTTACCCCGGGTGCAGTCGATCAATGCCTCCGGCCATAAGTTTGGGCTTGCTCCCCTTGGCGTTGGCTGGGTGGTGTGGAAAAGTGAGGAATATCTTCCTCAAGATCTTATCTTTGAGGTCAATTATCTAGGCGGCAATATGCCGACCTTTGCCCTGAATTTTTCACGACCAGGCGGTCAGATTGTAGCGCAGTACTACAATTTTTTGCGTCTTGGAGTTGAGGGGTACCGGAAAATTCACATGGCCTGCTACCATACCGCCCACTATCTCGCTGATGAAATAAAAAAGATGGGCCTGTTTGATATTATCTACAACGGGCGTGGTGGCATCCCTGCTATGAGTTTCAGCCTGAAGGAGGGGGTATCGCCGGGATTTAATCTTTTTGATCTTTCTGATCGTATTCGCAGTAGAGGATGGCAGATTGCAGCCTATGCCATGCCTGCTGAACGTGAAGACCTGGTGATTATGAGGATTTTGGTCCGTCATGGTGTCAGCCGAGACCTGGCAGATTTACTGTTGGCTGATCTGCAGCGGTGCATTGACTATTTTGCTAAAAATCCGATACAGCACAGCAGTGACGCCGAAGAATCCTCTGGTTTTTCGCATGGTTAGTACCTGACCATCAGTGCCTCTCGCCGAGGTAAATCATAACCTGCTAAGCACCGAAACTCGGTGCTTGGCGTTCGTTCTTTTTTTACCAACAAAACAAGGGGACTGATTATGCTTTTCCTGCTTTTCAACTCTAAAAGACACAAGGCCACTTGAGAGTATTCAGCCTGATCATCACTGTTACAGAACAGGCCCTTGCACAAAAATCCTGGATTTATGCAATTTTGCTCACTCTTAGAAAAAAATGAGCATTGCCACCTGTTTTCGGTGATGGAGTACTTATAATTATTAGTAGTGTTCCAAAGATACTATGAGTACATTTACACAGGCCCAATGCGAGCAGCTTACTTTTTCGCAGCGGCACTCTCTGACTGCCCATCAACCGGTAGGCGGCATTAACCGGCTGAGACGAAGTGTTTACAACAACTCCATCCACAATCGAAAAAATAGAACAGGGTGCGCCAATAGCCCAACCGGTTACGATGAGTGAAACAAAACAAACAGAAACTATCCCAAAAGCAGCACTCTTTGTCTACAGCGAAGAGGCAGCAGGCCTGGTAACCCCAATCAAAGAGAATCCTTATGGGGTTAAGGTTACTGCTGTTACGCACGAAGCCTTCTTTGCCGAACCGGACAAACATCTCCCAACAATTGAGCATGTGGTTGTTTCAGGATCGCTCAAGACCATAAAAATGGTAGTGGAACTGGCCCTGGATTACCATTTTTCCATAGGCATTGTTCCCTCTAAAAAACAAAAAAATCTTCGTGCAAGTTTTGACCTCCCCCTAGAGGTTGATCAAGCGATAAAAACCGCGCTGACAAACCCTGACACTGAAATCGACCTCATCAGATGCAACGACAAAATACTCCTTTTCAGGGGGAACATCGGCAACATGCCGCTGCTTGATGCGCCATCAAATAAAACCAAACTGAAAACAGCGCTGGAAGCCTTAACCAGGACCCGCCGTCTCAGGCATAAAGGCTTCACCTTCACCACCGGCTCCAATCAACCTGTTACAACAGCAGCCAGCGGCTGTATGATTATTCAACAACAGGAAAAATCGCTTGCATCCAAACTGATTGAACAAAATAGTTCCTGCACGGACGGCATGATCTCACTGATTATTGCAGCCCCTCTTTCCATTGTAAGTTATGTCCGGTTTATCGGCGAATCCCTCAGACAAGACTTCAGCCTGGACAAATTGACCAGCACCATTGGTTATCTTAAAGCAGAGACCTTGCGTATTGAATCGACAGAGCCAATGCCCATGTTCATTGACGGAGAAGAGGCTACCTCAACTCCTGTACAGTGCGAGGTGCTATCAGCTGCTGTCAGAATCAAGACCGGCGACAATCTGCATAAACAAAAACTACAGACAGCGGTCCCTGCAGAAATCACCAAGATTAGGAACCTTCCCCAGGGAAAAGAAATCATAAAAGCACAGAAAAAAAAGATCCCACTTTTTTCATACGCATCAGAAGAGCGTTTTCGCGATCTTTTTATCGCCTTAAAAGGCGATGCTGCCATTGATCCTATCTATATCATCCTCATGCTCCTGAGTACCCTGCTGGCAACAGTAGGTCTTTATCTCAACAGCTCCTCTGTGGTTATTGGTGCCATGCTCCTGGCCCCCCTAATGTCACCGATTGTCTCCCTTGCCATGGGACTTCTCAGGGGTGACAGCACGCTCGCTTTTCGCTCATTTCGTAAAATTGTAGTCGGAGTTGGAATCGCTCTTGCAGCAGCAGCACTCATATCCCTCACTGTTCCCTACAAACCAGTTACAGCAGAGATGCAGGCCCGGCTCAACCCATCTCTGCTTGATCTAGCAGTGGCCGTTATCGCGGGGATAGCGGGCGCCTACACCAAATCCTACAAAGAAATTTTACAAAGCCTTGCCGGGGTGAGCATTGCTGTTGCCCTGGTACCGCCGCTGGCTGTGGCCGGGATCGGTCTTGGCCGCCTTGACCTTATTTTTGCAGGACAGGCGTTTCTCCTTTTCTCCACAAACCTGATTGGAATTACCCTTGCTGCCGCCTACACCTTTAGGATAATCGGATTCTCAGCAGCTGTACGCAACAAACGTGGTGTTGCGCTCATAGGAATTACGATGGCGCTGATTGCCATTCCTCTTTTTCTTTCCTATAAACAGATTATCTCTAAGGCGGAACTTGAAAAAAGCTGGAGGACAGAACGATTTCTGGTGAACGATAAATATCTTATTGTCAAAGAAGCTAACCTGACCGACCTGAAAAACCGGAAGGTACTGTACGTCAATCTGCTTGCACGGGATCAGCTAAACAGATACGATCTCGCAGAATTCAAACGTAAAATTCAACGTAATTTTGACAAAAAGCTCATCGTCCGCGTGAATATCACCTATATTCCTTAAACAATGCTGATGCGTAAACTTTACACCTTCCTCCTCATTACAATGGCTTTTTTACTGTGGGCCTGCGATCCAGCCCCCCCTCCGATAACGCCCAGCGGCAACTCGGTAAAAATCGGCGTGATAGGATCATTTAGCGGGGACGACAGTCATATGGGAGAAAGTGGTCTGCGGGGTATAAAGACAGCCCTTGCCATCCAACCATTGCTTGTCAACGGTGACAGGGTTGAACTGGTTATCCGGGATGACGCAAGCAACCCTGCATCCATCGAGCAGATAGTTAAAGGGCTTGTGGCAGAGCAGGTTGCCGCAGTTCTCCTGCTCTCAAGAAGTGAAATCGCTCTTAAGCTCACCGCCTCCACTGAAGCCCTCAATCTGCCGGTCATAGCAACCATTGCTACCCACCCTGACCTTACCAGTGGGAACGACCAGCTTATTCAACTTAGTTTTGACGACAACTTCCAGGGAACGGTTGCGGCAATGTTTGCCAGAGATGAACTACTGGCAGAACGGGCTGCTGTTTTTTCGGAACCAGCTTCACCCCATTCCAGGCACCTGGCAAAAACATTTATCAAAACATTCGAGAATACCGGCGGCAAGCTCGTTGCTCACACCACGCTTGGTGATACCCCGGTGGACCTTCCAGCAACCTTGGAGTGGCTCAAGCAACAGAAGACAGACCTTATCTACATCCCGATTGAGGCAGAGACCGTGATAAACCTGGCGCAAACAGCACAGGGCATCGGCTGGACACCCCAATTTATCAGTAGTGACGGATTGTTATCACATTTCCAACTAACTAAGGAAAAGCATGTCAACCTGATTGACGGGATAATGGCGACCGATGTCTATTCCAGCGAGATGCTGGTAACGGAAACCGGTAAAAAGGTCATTGCAGCCTATGATTCCCTTTTTAAGGAGACAGGCACCACCTTTGCTGCTCTTGGCATTGAGGGCATGGCCCTTCTTGAAAAAGCTATGAATACCTGCCCTGAGCCTGCTGATTCCCAATGTCTCTTAGATACATTGCAGAGCGGCATAACCTTTGAGGGATTCATGACTTCCATCACCATCACTCCAGATGGCAAAGCCGTCCGTCCTGTTTATATCAATGGTATCCAAGGCGGCAAACTCACTTTTATTGCTAAAGTGAACTGAAATTTTCCTCACCCTGTCTGTACTTCTGCACGGCCTTCATTTTTTAAACTCTATTATCGTGGCCCCGCCCTTCTCGTGATTAATCCCTGGATTACAGATCAATAACTGCTCACTGTTAACATCCATGGTCTCCTCCAAAAATGTCTTTACAGCCATTGAACGACTTTCACCAATATCGAAAAGCTGCTTACCCAGTTTTTCATCGCTGGCTATGGCATATCCGCTCTGCTCGGTCGCCTGCTCTCCGTCACCGAGTTCTGACAAGGCGACTTTGGCACATATGCTATAGGTTGACTTTGCGTCTGAGCGTATCGCCTTTCCAACTTTTTCGAGAGTCTTTTTCTGCTCCTCAGACAGTTCTTCTGCATTTTCCCTAAAGGTAAGTGTGGGAAGATTTGTCTCCAGCAGCGCCTGTCCTATTTTCCCTCCCAAGTACACCAACGCTCCTGTAGGTCCAAGAAAAGTATAGGCAAGATACGGGGCAACACCTATGGCTATGGCCGTTCCCATTGCTGTAATGACAATATCTGTCAGGCCGAAATGCAAATCATCAACTTTCCCCGAGACTGGGACAGCAAGCTCTATATTGCCACTGCTGTCACGCAACATGGATAACGCCACATCAAGAGGGACAGGCAACTTGTTGTTTAATTTGGCAGCCAATTCCGCATTTACCGTTTGCGCCTCAATCCCCTGAAAAACAAAATCGTTGTCCAGGTCGAGGTCGTCGCCAACAATTTTCTTAGTGGAAACCAAATCCAGTTGACCACTTACAAAATAGGTACCAATAGCATCAACCACATAGGGTGACAACTTCTGCAGGGAATAGTTTTTGAGGGTTGTTTTTTGGTTAAGCAAAAATTTTTCCGCAACGGGAGCACAAGTCCCCTCTATTTTCAGCGGTGAATATGTATCAAAGGCCCCCTGCAAGGCATAAGAAAAAGGCTTTTCAGGTTGGTTGAGATCGATATCATTTATCTGCCCTTGGTCAAGCAGCAATTCGGTAAAAAAAGTACTGCTCAAGGTAGTATCAGTAAATCCGAAGCCACTTTTACCTACCACATTTATTGTATTAATTCTGACCGGCAAACCGTGCTTTTTTTCCTGCGATGCAACATCTTCCTCAGCGCTCTCCGGTTGCTGCCCACTAGTACCACTTTCAGTGGCAGCTTTTTCCCTGGTGATATTTGCATACAGAGAATCAACAGTCACAGCCTTGCTGAAAAAGCCATCTGCAACGGACCATTGCAGCGCTCTAGCTTCAATTCCACCAAGGGTTACCAATGGAGAGGCATCTGGTTTTCCCGAAAGAAAAAACTCGCCTCCATCAGCCATCAGCTTATCGGCTGTAACTGCTCCGTTCACGGCAGCGTTAATATCAACGGCCTGTATGGACTCCAATACTGCCAATTGCTTGTTATTTTGTTTGTCTGTTACTTCCGGCTTTGTCAGTTTCAGTTCACCGACGGCAATGGTTGTAAAATCAGGACTGCTGATATTACCCATCACTGCCGAGGGCAGACTAACCTGCACTGGGCTGATCTCAGACTGGGCAACAACTAGATTGCTTAACTCGACAGATGCAACCGCCAAACCGCCCTGAGTATCATCTTTTGCATCTCTAATCGCTAAACTTCCAAGCTGCACAAGAGAAGTTTCCCCCTTGTTCAGTTGCATATCTGCGGCCTCAACGCTGGCCTTACCGCTGAAAAATGGCTGGTTGTCTGTAAACTTAAGAGTCAAGTCGCTCTGTACACTTCCCTTTGCTTGAGCAATCTGCATACCGCTACTCTTGAGATCAACAGCCAATTTTTCAGTCGTCAGCTTCCCTTTGGCCACAACTTCCTGGCTCTTTTTCTCCAGGCTATATTTCCCCAAGCCATTCCATACCAATCGATGTCCTTCTGTTGATACTCTATCTTCAAGATCCACCCTGGTATCGGTCAAGTCAAGGCGCCCCTGATAGGTCACTCGCAGTTTATTGCCAAGGGCAACCTTTGTCGTCCCTTTTGCATCGAGAGTTCCCTGACCAATGCTAATTGACGGCATCCCGAATTCAGTCAGTTGGCCTCGCAAACGTCCATCGGTGTCAACGGTCGCCTTATACACATCACCAAACTGCTGGGTATAGATGACCTTCCCCTCATAGGCCAATTTCTCACTGCCTACAGCCAGCTTATCAGCCCCTGCGTGCAAAGAAAAAGAAGGCGCAACCAGCTCCATGATGCCTTCAGTGGCAACCTGTATTTCATTATTATTCATCTGAAATGCTACCTTACCCAACCAGTTGGCTGTACCGTCAACCAACCACTGGTCCCCGCCGAGTTCCCCCTTATTGTACCCTATGGCACCATCATAGAGAACATCCATACTGTTGCTGTTATCCATGGTAAAGGTGAACGTTCCATCGAGCCCTGCCACACCTTGAAATGGTGAAACATAAGGTTTGAGCAACTCTCTAAAATCCTGCAGATCAACAGCAGCAAGTTTCACCCGTCCCTCTAAAAAGAGATGGGGCAAAACGGCAACCTGTGACAATTGGATATCAAAGGGAGCATCATTGAACAGTCCCTTCAGACTGACACTGCCTTTTTTCTCCTCAGGGTTTGTATTGAATTTGACAATACTGCCTTTTTCCACAACACAAGTCATATTGAGGTCAGGTTGTTTGTAGTGGACAATGACGTTCTCAATATCAACCTCCCGAACAAACAATAACCATGGATTGATCTCGCCTGCAGATGCAACACCAACTGCCTGGTCTGCAGTCTCTTCAACTTGTCCTGCAAGGGTATAAGAGCCTATTCTGAAACTACCATCCTTAAACCTTTCCAGGTCTATCACCACATTGGCAAGAGTGGCTTCCTGCACATGTGCCTCGCGGCTAAATAGCATGCCCAAGCCAATATTCAATTTTATGGTACTGTCGGAAAAAACCTGCTTATCATTGTGTCGAACATCCACCCCATGCAAGCCAACCGTTCCTGTAAAAGGATTTATCCGAATTTTTTGAACAATGGCTGAATCTGCACCGTTGGCCACCAGCCATTTCTGCAGATACAATTTTGCGCCAAAAGGTACCAGGGATATGGCAGCACCGACTACTATCAGTACCACAACAAAAATCCGAGTTACTCTTTTAGCCCAGAGCCGCCTTACGAGTGAAGCCCTTTCTTTTTCTGCGGTCTTTGCCATGATCTTTTCGCCTGTTATGTTAAAAGTAAAAAAAGCTGCCTAGTAAAAAAGTAAACGAGATCAGTTTTTTGCTCAAGTCCTAAGAAGCTGTCCGTAAATAAGTTGGACAATATCGCGCTCATCTTCAGGTTAGATTTGGGTGATCTAATTGAACAAAGCCGCAGGCGTAGTTGTGCTACGCTGAGGACTTTGTGATTGAAGATCACCCAAATCTAACCTGAAGATGCGATGCGAGATGTTCAAGTTATTTACGGACAACTCCTAAGTATCGAGAAACAAGTCGAAACAAACATTGAAGACTTTTCAAGAATATCTACACCAGCACAATTACGCATTAAATACGGACCTTACAGCTGCCAGCAGGAGCAGGACTAGTAGAGAGTTCCCTTCGCGGTTGACTTCTTTCTTTTGCTACATTACTTACAATATCAAATAATACTCAAGGAGCACCCAATGGAAAAAAT
>JAUVLX010000247.1 GCA_030600525.1 Desulfobulbus sp.
AGGCTTTTATTCAGGTTGACAATGGCTTTACCCGGAAAAGCAATGTACTCCTCTACGCAAGGATTGATAAAGTGAACCAGGGGCTGCTTCATTTGTTTTTCTGGGGTATAAATGCCATGGAGGGAACTCATGGGTTAACCCTGAAGCAGCGAAGTCTGCTCATGGAACGGTTTGTACTTCCAATGTTTGAGAGTCTTGCCAGGGTTCGTTCCCAGGGGGTACGAGTTGTAAGTCAAGCCGAAGATCTGGTGGTGGAGTTAGATTTATTGTACACTCTGCCTTAAAAAATTATAAATGATAAAAAAGCAGGTGTTTTGAATGTATCTGCTGTTGCCTATAGTATTATTATGGAAAAACTTGTAGCTGATCTTAAAGAAATCCTACCTTTTAAACAGACAACGGTCATCGGTGATGTGGTTATTGTGGTTGCCAAGGAACCGCAACTTTTAACGTATGCCGTGGTAAGTAAAATAGAACGCGATGATAGCAGGAAGAACGAATGGTGGCATGTGACAATGCATTTTTTAAGTATTCCTTTGCAGGAGGTTACCTGGACCCTGCGTACACAGCAATTTACCGGACAAGAGATTTTCACCATGGGTGGTGAGGGGCGTTTTATCCAGGCTGTTGATTTTAGCCTGGAAGATCAGGCTGCACAGACTAAACTGGTAAAAGGTCGTCCGCCCGTTCAAACAAAAAAGGGAATCCGCAGAATAAAGTGAGTCCGGTTACAGGTTCATATATTATAGGCAACGCTAAGGGTGTACATGGCCGGGTGGCAACCAAGTTGGCAGAAATAGCTCTTGAATTTGAAGCGGATGTCCTGCTTTTACACAATGGTTCTCAAGTAAATTGTGATTCTATCCTCGACGTACTTTCCATGGCCTTAGTTCATGGAAGTGAGGTACAAGTGATCTTGTCGGGACAGCAGGCCCAACCAGCCCTGGTTAAGATAGGAGCCGTGTTGACGGCAGAAAACGATCCGTGAGCATGAAAAGCGAAAAAAATAAAGCTACGCCGTCACTTTCTGGAGATGCGACATCCAACCTGTTGCAGGGGATAGGTGTTTCTCCAGGAATCGTTATCGGCAGGGTTGTTGTAATCAAACGCCACACCTGCCGCGCGGGGCGATATCATCTGCCACCGGATTACATCCCGAAAGAAGTAGCCAGGTTTCATCAGGCGGTTACTCAGGCTGAAAATGAATTGGTAAAATTAAGAGAAAATTTTGCCGACGATTTAGCTGATGCACTTTCCATCATTGATTCTCATATTTTGATGCTCAAGGACCGGATGATTTACGATCAAACCATCCGGTTCATCAAATCTGAAAATGTTAATGCAGAGTGGGCACTGGCCCAGTCGTTAAACCACATTAAAAACCGGTTTGATAAGATTGCCGATCCCTATATCAAGGAAAGGTATACAGATATCAAACATGTAGCCGACAGGGTGTTCAGTATTCTTTTCGGCCATGAGCCATCTCAGCTTGTTAAAGAAAACGAGCCGGTTATTGTGGTAGCAAATGATTTTTCCCCTGAAGATACCATGCAACTGCATACGGAAAACCTGCTCGGTTTTCTCTCAGAAAAAGGAGGGGTCACCTCTCATACCGCCATAGTCGCTCGTTCGCTGAACATTCCTGCTGTCATAGGACTGACCCATATTACCGGCTCCATAGCCACCGGGGATACTATTATTCTTGACGGTGGTTTGGGACAGGTGATCATGAAGCCTGATCCTGAACAGGTACAGGTATATAAACAAAAAGCATTGCAGAGCGGGGCGCTTGCTGATGAACTGGCACCGTATGTCCATCTCGCTTCGGAAACTTTTGACGGCTATAGTGTTCGCCTGAGCGCGAATATTGAAATGATCGAGGAGCTGCAAACTGTTCACAGGTTTGGCAGCGAAGGGATAGGGCTGTTTCGTAGCGAATTTGATTTTTTTAACCAGCAGCGTCAACCCGGTGAAGATGCACTGCTGGTAACATATCGGCAACTGCTCGAAACCATGTCGCCACACCCGGTGACAGTGAGAACGCTTGATGTAGGGGGGGATAAATTTTTAGATCACCTTCCTGATCATTTTTCCCAGCTTGATCCTGAGCGAAATCCTGCTTTGGGCCTGCGTTCAATCCGTTTTTCTTTGCATGAAGTTGAACTGTTTACCATGCAGTTGCGGGCGTTGTTGAAAGCGTCGGTTTATGGACGGCTCCGTATTTTACTCCCTCTTGTATCCTCCTTACCGGAACTACACCAGGCAAAGGCTATTTTGCGGAAGGTCTCCTCAGCATTAGAGAAGGAAGGTGTTGCTTACGGGACCGGTATCGAACTGGGAGTGATGGTGGAAGTGCCGAGTGCCGTCATTTTAGCAGACGTATTTTCCAAGGAAGTCGATTTTCTCGCTATTGGCACCAATGATTTAATCCAGTATTCCCTGGCAATCGATCGGAGCAACCAACATGTAGCCCATATGTATGATCCCTTTCATCCGGCAGTTTTGAGAATGATCAAACAGACGGTTGATGCTGGGCATGCCCAGGGTATTTCCGTTTCTGTCTGCGGAGAAATGGCTGGAGATGTTCTCTGTGCAATTGTTTTATTGGGACTGGGGGTTGATGAGCTGTCCATGCGGCCTGCTGTCATCCCGCATATAAAAAGATTGCTTCGGCATTTTCATTATGAGCAACTGCAGCAATTGGGAGAGGATGTCTTGCGCTGTGTAGATGGGGAGCAGACGAAAAATTTTGTAAAGGCCTATTTATCTAATCATTACCCTTACCAGTGTAACTGCTATTGAACGAACGAGACATTATACAATATATAACCAACTTGGCCCCCAACAGGGGTGAAGGGGTAGTGCAGGGAATCGGCGATGACTGTGCTGTGATAGGAAAAGATGGTAACTCCGTATGGCTGTTAACCATGGATACCCTGGTGGAGAAGGTCCATTTTGATCGTAAGTGGCACCCCCCCGAGCTGCTTGGTAGGAAATCGATTTCAGTCAATGTCAGTGACGTTGCAGCAATGGGGGGGAAACCGTTGTTTGTGCTGCTTTCAGTAGGGTTGCCCCAGTCCTTTGACAAAGAGTGGTTTTCGGCGTTTTCCGAAGGGATTGCTCAAGGGTGCAGAGATTATGGCTGCATCCTGATTGGCGGAGACACTGTATGCAGTCCAGGCGGATACAGCTTTACCGTGACTGTTATCGGAGAAATCGAAAAAGAGCATGTACTGTACAGAAGCAATGCCTCGCCCGGTGATGAAATTTGGGTAAGTGGTTGGTTAGGTCATGCTGCTGCTGGCCTGGAGATTTTTTCCCGTGGCATCGATATTGGTGGTCAGCAGTTCCAACCGTTGCTCAATGCGCATCTTAACCCAGAAGCTCGAACCCAATTGGGGCTGGAACTCGGCAGGTGCGGTGTTGTCAGTTCCATGATGGATCTTTCCGATGGCTTGGCAACGGATCTAGCCCATTTATGCAAGCGGTCTAAGGTGAAAGGTGAAATTTTTGCTGACCGGTTACCGTTGTCAGCACCTTTGTCAAGGGCTGCCGATATTCTTGATTTATCGCCCGCAATGCTCGCGGTGAATGGTGGAGAAGACTACGAGCTGTTGTTTACGGCCCCCCCTGATGCAGCAGTTACTGTCGAGCAGATAGGTCAAGCTTGTGTCCTTGATCTGTATAGGGTGGGGCGCATCCGCCAAGGATCGGGCGTCGTACTGCTTACTGCTGATGAGCAGAATAATGTCAGAGAACAGAAAATTGCCTATGGTGGGTTCGATCATTTCGGATCGGATATAACTTAGTATGAAAATATGAAGTAAAATCGCTGTCTTTCTGCTGTTGTACCTCTGATTATTTTTTCATAGTCATCACAACCCATACTATACTCATCATACACACGATATATGTAAGGTACGCATTCCGCCTGCCAACTCCTCGGTCCTACTGGAGCGGTTCTCCTTTCTTGGGAGGGTAAAATAATGCTGTTGATAGGGCATCTTTATGTTTTCTTTTAATAAAACAACTCTTTCCCTGCTGCTGCTCTCTGTCACTATCATCATTGGCGCTCTTGGGTTCAGCTTTATAGATAAATACCCACTTGTTGACGCCCTGTATATGTCGGTGATCACCATTACTACGGTTGGGTTTGGTGAGATATACCCGCTTTCTGAATGGGGACGTTTATTTACTGTCGTTCTTATATTGCTTGGTTTTGTTGTCCTTGGTTTTGTGGGCCACTCGATTGTAGAGTCGCTTTTGGAAAAGGTGTGGAGTGGGAATGTTTTGGAGAAGAGAATGAAGAAGCAGATTGCATTGCTGTCAGGTCACCATATTATATGCGGTTTTGGCAGAGTCGGTGAGGTGGCTTCTGAGCATCTGGAAGAGGCTGGTGCGAATTTCGTTGTGATCGATGCGGCTCCAGGTACACACGAAAAATGTCAGGAAAGAGGGGTGCTTTCGGTTGAAGGCGATGCAACTCGCGAATCTGTCTTGCTAAAGGCTGGTATTAAAAATGCCAGTGGACTCCTTGCATTAGTTGATTCTGATCCACTAAATTTGTTCATAGCCCTGAGTGGGTTACTGTGGGGGCGGAATCAGATATTATTGGAAAGTCGATCCATGAGGCCGAGATTTTTCTTGAGGGCCAGGTCATGGGGCTGCGAAGCAACAATTTAGACGTAGTGTAGCCAGAGGGAGATGTTATAGTCAAACAGGGTGATCAATTGTTTGTTGTTCCGAATGGGGAGAATGATAAGCCCCTTTTGGTAAAAGGGATATCATCGAAAAAAATTGTTATTATTGATGACAATCCTGTAATAGTACGACTGTTCAGCAGGTTGTTTCATAAAGAAGGATATCATCCTTTTTCTGCAGCAAATGGCGAGGAAGGGTTTGAACTTATTTTAAAGGAAAAACCCAGTGTCGCAGTGATAGATTATATGCTTCCCGGCATTTCCGGACTTGATGTCTGTAGAAAACTTCGGGAAATTAACTTTGGTTGTCAGTTAAAGCTGGTTGTGTTTACTGCAGAAAATAATGAAGTGTTGCGTCGCCAATGCCTTGAAGCCGGGGCGGATGCCGTTATTGTCAAGAGTTCCGAGGTTCAGGAGATAATTCAAACAGTAAGGCAAATGGTGGGGTAACCGTTAGCAAGTTGTAGGCAGGTTCAAGGTTGGTAAAAACAAGGGAGATCATTTTGTGATCTCCCTTGTTTGGTTTAAAGGAAGGTCTAACCGTTGAAAAAGAGTTCCGGTAGGTACGTAACTATACTGGGGAACAAGCACAGGAGAATCAAGCCTACGATCTGTAGTAACACGAATGGCAGGATGCCTTTGTAAATGTGGGGGTTGGTCATAAGGTCGGCCATTCATGCCTAAGCAGCCATTTTCATTTTACTTCTTGGTCTTGCCGGCAATGTCATATTATTGAGTAGCCATTCAAATATATCGTTCGGTTTGTTTTCGTAAAATCGCTCTGCGGCTGTGGTTCCATCGGGCCTTCTCAAATAATAGTTATGGATTACGGTCAGCGCCTTCAATTTTCGATCGCTC
>JAUVLX010000297.1 GCA_030600525.1 Desulfobulbus sp.
CGTGATTTCAACAACATCAACAACCAAGATCTTGCCATCTTTCTTGGAGCAAAAAACATTTCAACCGTCCTTTTATCCGATGGGCGGTCGGTAGACAGAATAAAGCAAAGCAGCTTCTTGGAACAATTGGAAAAACGCCAGGTCGCCGTTGCCATGATTACGGGGGACAACAGCTGGGTTCAGGAGAAAAATCATGAAAAAGCGGTACAGAAAAGTCTGATAACAGCGGAGAAGACGGGAACTCTGCATCTCGATATTGAGCCGCAGGCTTTGCCAGACTACCAAGCCAAGCGGGAAGAGTACATCGCTCTATACACCCAGCTTATTGGCAAAATAAAGCAAGGAATGCAGGATCGGAAGCTCAGCCTTGCCGTGCCTTTTCATTGGCCGCAGGAAACCTACAAACAACTTGGTGAACTGGCCGACTCTTTGTATGTGATGGCATACGGCACAACCGAACCGGATATACTGCTACGCAGGATCAGGCCCATTCTGCAAAATGTTCCTCATCAAAAAATTGTGATCGTTTTACGTATAAACGATTTTGCCGACGAATGGAAAATGGAACAAATGATAGAGAGAATCGTCGACGAAACAGGGCTGATGAACTTTTGCATCCATGACCTGGGCCGTTTTATAAGAAAATGGGATGTGGACGGAGCCGACGAAGGTCTGATTGTTCAACCGCGTGTCATTTTGGAAGATATGTAACAAATAAAACAATCATGATATTGTACATCACAACTCTTAAAAGTATGGACCAGCTCCATGCAATATACTCCTGCACATGCGGATTATGAACCGCTATACGTAACCCATGAGATTAAGAACCCAAAAAAGTCATTTTCAGAACCTCCCGGAAGGCACTCCCCCTATAAAGTTGCTGCCTAAAATACTGAGACTCATGTATTTTCTGGTGTTACTTTGTATTGTCGGTGCCCTTTGCTCAATTTTCATCAAGCGCTTTTTGTATTTTAAAGGGAGGGGCCACGTCGAGGTCACAAGAGTGAACATCAGCACCACCAATGATGGCGTTGTTCGACTGTTGAACAAAACCACAGGAGATTCCTTCTTAAAAGGTGATGTACTGGCACAGATATGGAGGGGGCCATCATGTACTGAGGCAACACCCAATATCAGATTAATCCGACTCAGATATGAGATTAAACAAAAACAACACGAACATAAATTGATCTTAGATCAGCTCTACCAGCTAGAAACCAATCTGGAGGCAAGTAAAGATACAACAATCCTTCGCCGAGCTCTGGAAATTGGGGATATTTCATCGAGGCGAAAAGCAGAAGAGCTCATGCTGCGTGATTTGGTGAATAAACAGGAATCCTCGAACAAACTGTTGGCTGAAATCAAAATCAAGGAGGCAGAACTGGCATTGCTAGACCAGGAATTTGCATTGGTCAAGAAATCTCAATGCGAGTTTGAGGATATTGTTGCAACTTTTTCCGGTAAAATCGACCACGTGACACGTCGAACCTCTGAATACCTGAAAAGGGGAGAGCCGTTATTCGTGGTTATCCCAGAAAATGATCCTGTTGCTGTTGCAGCATATATTGATACAAAAAATCTTCGTTTTCTAGACAAGGGAAACCAGATGACCATTCAATTCCCGGATAGATCTGTAGGTGTTGGCGAAATTACGGAATTTGTCTCCAGCGCTCGCTCTCAAGCCTACCTTGTTAAGAATGACTACGTTCCGGTATCAACGGAGTTGAGAGTTACTTTAAAACCACTCACAGAGCAAGATAGACAGAAATGGCGTATGTTTGACAGGATGGATGTAAAGGTAAAAGGAGAACGTAAATGAGAAAGCCTCTCATTGTCTCGACAGCAGCACCTGAGCAATTTCCTCATGATATGCCGGTTTGTTCCTTTACAGAACTTAGGGCTGTTGATATTGCTGCTGTTTCATTTTTCATTATCCCGCTTGACGCCGATTGGCAGCAGGGGTATGCGGATCTGCAGCGTATCAGAAGGCATGTTGACTTTAAAATATACCTCTGCCCCATCCTGTTTTTGCTGAATGAGAAAAATATACCGCCTGAAATATTACAGGCTGCGGATGGTTATGTACTTGAAGATTCCAAGCAACTGACAAAAGAATGCAACACATGGGCTGCGAGACTCGAACCTGTTAAGGCTCGGATTGAACAATTAAAAATGCTGTCTGATGCGGGAGATTCAAGCCTGGCTTTCAAAGTGCTTCGCTTTATTGAAACAAGAGATACCGAGTTCAAACCCATTGCATCTGCCAGAGAACAAAAAGGATTCATCTACCCTCCACTCCTGCCATTATTTCCCAAAGAAGATATCAGCCCATTCGAAGTCCTGGAATATTTAGAAAGCCAGCGACTTATCACCGCAACCTTTGTCAATCGCTCCTACTCCTGTACGCACTGCGAGTGTGCGTTTCTCAATTTTTTTGAAACATGTCCAGATTGCGGATCAAACGACCTTCGCTCAGAAGAACTTATCCACCACTTTAAATGTGCATATGTCGGTGAGTTTTCAGACTTTATCCAGGGAGAACACCTTGTCTGCCCAAAATGCGAAACCCGCCTGAAGCAGCTTGGGGTTGATCACGATAAGGCATCGGTTGTTTTTCATTGCAACATATGCAGCAATATCTTTCAAGAACCTAAGGTTATGACCTCCTGTTATAACTGCTGGCGTGAAACAAAACCGGAAAACCAAGTTATTCGACAGATTCAATCGTACTCGATTACCGCCATCGGGATTAATGCCGCCAAGTATGGCATGGATTCACTGCTGCAATCGATCTTAGAATCCAAGCTTGACACTATCAGCCACTCCATTTTCAAAAAAATTATCAAACTGGAAAGCGAACGAATAGCACGTTACAAGATAAGCACAAGTAGCATAGTCATCATGAGGCTCTCAGGAATCGAAACTATTTACGAAAAGCTAGGGAAACGATCCTCGGAAGTTTTCACTGAAATAAGCAAAGCATTACAGGAACAACTACGCAGTTCCGATGTTTTTTCGGTCCGCGATGAAAATATCTTTTTAATACTCATGCCCGAAACTCCAGTACAGAGTGCAGACCTTGCAATTTCACGACTTAATGATCGCATAGCCTCACTGCTTACAACCAATCTCAATATAGAGTGCACTATCCACAAAACGATCAAAGCCGTTAACAGCGATATAGTGCTGGATCAGGAAATCGAACATTTACTCCGCACAAATGCTGCTTGATTCTTTTTCAGAATTTTTAGGTGATCTCACTCTGTTAAAAGCCCTCGCATATTTCTGGCCTTTTTTCCTGATAGATATGAGCCGCTACCTGGTCTTAGACTTTATCGTCCTGATTTTTTATATCCCAAAGCGATACCGCCAAAGACACGCTTATGCTAAGGCTCGACGCCGTCTTTTCCGAGAACGCCCTTTAATTTCCGTTATTGTGCCAGGTAAAAATGAAGGCAAGCACCTTCCCCAGCTCGCCCATACCCTGACATTCCAGTCCTATAAAAACATTGAATCCATCATTGTAGATGACGGTTCCGATGATGAAACACCTCTTATCTGCCGTCGCTTACAGCAGCAAGGAAAAATAACCCGTTTTTTTAGAAACGAAATACGAGGTGGAAAAGCTTCAGCAGCCAACACTGCCCTGAGATATGCACGTGGCAAATATACCATTCACATTGATGCAGACAGCCACCTGTCACCTGATGCCATTGAAAAAGTGCTGCTTCCCTTTTACATGGACGACCGTATCGGTGCTGTTGGTGGAGACATTCGCGTTGCCAATGTAAACAGTACTCTGGCTACCCGGCTCCAGACCATTGAATACTTCAAAACCATATCAACCGGGAGAACGGTCAGCTCAGAACTTGGTATACTACGAATCATTGGCGGTGCTTTTGGAGCCTTTCGAACAGACATCCTGCACCGTCTGCATGGATGGGATGTTGGACCGGGGCTCGATGGCGACATTACGATTAAAATAAGAAAACTTGGTTACAAAGTTGTCCATGAACCTTTTGCAATATGCTACACCAATGTTCCAGACTCTTTCAGGAAACTTGCCAGACAGAGGTTCCGTTGGAACAGGTCCCTGGTAAGATTTCGCCTCAGAAAACATAGAGACATCTTACTTCCTTCAAAAAATTTCAACTTTCGCAATTTTTTTGCATCTTTCGATAATATTTTCTTCAATCTGCTCCTTAACTTGAAGTGGTGGCTGTATCTTGCACAACTTCTCATTATCGATCCACGCCATATTGAACTTATCATGCTCATCAATCTGATATTGTATGGTCTCGCCAATATCTTGGAGTTTGGCATTGCAGTTGCTCTTCTTGGAGGAACTATGTACTGGAAAGAACTGGCCCTCTGTATTTACCTGCCTTTAGTCCCTTTATATACCGGCTTTTATATTCGCAGCATCAGGAGTTTGGCATACCTGTTGGAATTTGCGTGCCGGGTTTCCTATTTTGACAAGTGGAACCCCTGGAAGGTATCGAGTGTTGCAAGAAATCTTGAATAGGTTGAAAACGGTTCAAACACAGTCGCTTTCAGC
>JAUVLX010000102.1 GCA_030600525.1 Desulfobulbus sp.
GAACGGACCTGTTAACATGTAATTGTTTGAAAAATCAATCTGAAAACTACACAGAACCTATTTGACGACAAAAGCTCAGAAGGTTAACCCCCACAAACAGATTGAAAATATCGAATAATCGCCTGAAGATAAAAAATGACCAGTAATGCGGATAAGGAACAAGTGTTACTGTGCCATATTTGGATACTTTTCAACACCCTTTCATAATTTGTTTATTTTCAAGTTACAATTTATTATGATCAAATCAATTTAATTTCTGCACCAAACGAACTTTTCGAGCAAACTGAACTCTTTCATAAATAATATAGATAAAGAGTCGTGAAAACGTATATCTTCGTATAATATCGTTGACTGGCCAAGAAAAACATTGAGGGAAAACAGCAAGTTCTTTATTTTTAAGTTGACAAAAAGCTCAATTTAAAATAGGAAAATCCTAGCTGGTAAATTAAATTTGAAAGGGTAAGGTTTTTTCCCTACCGATGCTATGCTAATACTGTAATTCTATAAAATCCAAAACAACGTCCCTAACCTGTTTCAGGTTAAACAGGTTAATCATAGAAGGAGCTATAACGAAACGAAATTATTGATTAGATTAACCTTGTAAAAGTGTGAAAAACCATTTTAAAAATTGTCAACTACTTAGCAGATCAGCTACTTAAACCAAGAGGGAGCAATCGTAAAACTGTGTTTGAAAGTTTGACAAAAATAGCCTTGCAAAGAATTCAACGAATTCCACTAGTCACGACTTTGAAAAAGCCATGATATAATTAACTGCTTTAGCAGCTAATTATATCATGGCTTTTTTTTGTGCAGAAAGGACGGAGAAACATCTTGTTTCTCCCGATTAACAAGAAAGCTTGTGAGATAGAAAATTGGAAAATTACGCTGAAATGTATTGGACAGGTTTATCTCCCGATGAAGCAAGGGCAGCACTTGTCAATAAAGACAAGTCCATGAAGGACAGGCGGATGACGCTGAAAGAAGCGGTAAGCCAATTTATCAAAGACGGCGATAACGTGGGAGTTGGAGGCTTTGTGAACATCCGTCAACCTATCGCTATCACCCATGAGATGGTACGTCATGGTTTTAAAGACCTGACCCTTTCCTGGCAGTCCGCCGGTATGGCCCCTGACTATCTCGCTGGCGCAATGATGCTCAATCCAGACCATTTTTCCATCAAGCGCATTGAGCTTGCTTACTGGGGTCACGAAGCATTTGGACTATCTCCAATGTTCCGTTTTCTTGCTGAGCGCGGCATGCTGGAAATTGAAGACTGGAGTAACTACAATATGTCAGCAAGGTTCAAGGCTGGTTCCATGGGCTTACCATTCATTCCAACCCGTGGTCCTCTTGGTGGTGACATTCCATCCAGTTGCAGAACCAAAATTATAGATTGCCCATTTACTGGTCGCCCAATTGCTCTCCTGCCAGCGAGCAATCCTGATGTTGCAATTATTCACGTTCAGGCAGCCGACCAATACGGTAATTGTATTATTCGTGGTACTGACGCAACCTGTGCTGAAATTGCCATGGCATCAGCGCATACCATCGTCACCTGTGAGCAACTAGTCTCCCATGAACTGATTACACAAACTCCGAAAGATGTTGGTATCCCATTTGTGGCAGTCGATGCAGTTATTGAAGTGCCATTTGGAGCATACCCAGGTGCGTGTCGTCGTCATTATTACTTTAATGGTGATCATATTAGTGCATTCCACGCTGGAGCTACTGAAATGTGCAAAGGTGGTGTACCTGATACTTTGAAGACCTATTACGATGAATATATCTATAACACAAAGACTTTTGAAGATTTCATCGCGAAGTTTCCGGTTCAAAGATTGATAGCAGATCAGAAAGCAGAGTCTTTCAACTGTGAACGATTGGCCTAAAAGGCGAAATTAACAGGAAACTATTGTTAGAATAATAGACAAGGAATCGCATGACAGCTTCTACAGATTACACCGCTCAGGAAATAATCGTTGCGGCGGGTGCTAAAGTATTAGAAGATAATAAAATAGTGTTTATTGGAACCGGCCTCCCTATGGTCGCTTCATTGCTTGCCAAACAAACCCACGCTCCAGGCCTCATCCCGGTTTTTGAAGCTGGTGCAGTTGGTCCTCCGTTAAATGTTGGATTGCCAATTTCTGTTGGTGATTCAAAAACATTCACCGGAGCATCGTTTGTTGGTGGCCTGAATACTGCATTTGAACTCACCCAACGAGGGTTTGCTGATTTCGGTTTTATTAGTGGTGCTGAAGTTGATAAGTATGGTAATCTCAATTCTACCATGATCGGTGATTTCCCTGCAGGATACCAGACGCCAAGAGTAAGGCTACCCGGTAGTGGTGGAGCAAGTGATATGGCTGCATCCTGTGAACGAACTATTTTGCTCGTCCCTCATGACAAACGTAAATTCACTGAAAAACTGCAATATGTAACCAGTCCTGGTCACCTTGATGGATCTCCTGGTGCCCGTTTCAATGCAGGCTTACAGGGCAAAGGACCTTATCGACTCATCAGCACAAAAGGTATCTTTGATTTTGAAGAAGAATCAAAAAGAATGCGTCTGATACACTATTTCCCGGGTGAAACAATTGAATCTGTTCAAGCGGCAACTGGTTTTGAGCTGCTAGTAGCGCCCGATGCAAGTGAATTTGCACCACCGACAGAAGAAGAAGTGAGGATGATTCGTGAAGATATTGACCCTAGTGGAGCATTTGTTAAACGAGCGAAAAAGAAAGCAAATAAGAGTATCAACTTAACAGTACCACAAATGTAGCACTGCTTTTTCCGGTTTAACTACCCTGCAAAGTACTTTTCATCAGCAAAACTGCTTTAGCCTGGCAGTAGTACCACCCGGAATATTCTATTTTATTTGTAAAATATCACGGAAGTATCCATTCAAATATTTTGTGATAGTATGCTTATTTGAAAATAATCATTCTGCATCAATAAAGTATGTAGAAGGTAAAACAGGGAGAAGTAACATGAAAATTACAAAAATTGATCATCTCGGCATTGCGGTTCCCAGTATTGAAGATGGAAAGAAATTTTGGACAGATGTACTCGGATTAGAGCTTGAAGGCTCCGAAACTGTTGAAGAACAAAAAGTAACCACTGCTTTTTTCCCAGTAGGTCAAAGTGAGGTGGAACTGCTTGAGTCCACCGCTCCTGACGGGCCTGTTGCTAAATTTATTGAAAAGAAGGGAGCAGGTTTTCAGCACGTTGCTTTTCAAGTACCAGATATTGTTGAAGCACTTGAAGAATTAAAAGAAAAAGGCATTAAACTGATCGATCAAACACCTCGCATAGGTGCTGGTGGAGCAAAAATTGCTTTTCTGCATCCCAAAGCAACTGGTGGAATATTAGTAGAGCTCTGCCAGAGAGACTAAAAGTACAACATTATGCTGGGAGCGGTTCGCGGCAACGAACTGTACCGCATAATCCTAACAAAAATAAAACAACATGCTCCTTCAACTTTACAGCGATGTTCATCGTTACAACGAAGGAGCATATAGCTTTCAGCTATTATTAAAGGGGCATTTCCCAATACACAAGGAGTAAGGACATGGCACAAAAACCGAACTATAATGAATGGGTGGAAATGGCGACCAAGCAGATGAAAGGCAAATCGCCTGACAGCCTGACTTGGAAATCACCTGAAGGCATTGATGTAAAATGTCTTTATACTGCTGCTGATCTCGAAGGTATGGATACAGTAGGCAGCCTGCCAGGTATGGCACCTTATACTCGTGGCCCAATGGCTACCATGTATGCTGGTCGTCCTTGGACCATTCGTCAGTATGCTGGGTTCTCCACTGCTGCAGCATCCAACGCTTTTTATCGTCGTAACCTGGCAGCTGGTCAGAAAGGTCTTTCTGTAGCCTTTGACCTTGCAACCCATCGTGGTTACGACTCAGACAACCCACGCGTTTCCGGTGATATCGGTAAAGCTGGAGTTGCTATTGACTCTATCGAAGATATGAAAATTCTCTTTGATGGAATCCCGCTTGACAAAATGTCAGTTTCCATGACCATGAACGGAGCGGTTCTTCCTATTCTTGGTATGTGGATCGCAGCTGCTGAAGAATCAGGTGTCGGCAAAGAGAAACTGAACGGAACAATTCAAAACGATATTCTCAAAGAATATCTGACCCGTAATACCTATATCTATCCTCCAGCACCTTCTATGCGGATAGTTTCTGATATTATGGCATATGCTTCCAAAAATATGCCTCGATACAATACCATCAGTATCAGTGGCTACCATATCATGGAAGCTGGAGCTGACTCTGTTCTTCAAACCGCATTTACCCTTGCGGATGGTATTGAATACGTTCGTGCAGCTATTGAATCCGGTATGGATGTTGATACCTTTGCACCTCGTCTTTCCTTCTTCTTTGGCATCGGCATGAACTTTTTCATGGATATCGCGATGCTGAGAGCTGCCCGCTTCTTATGGCATCGATCTATGCAGCAGTTTAAACCAACAAATATTAAGTCTTCCATGCTCCGTACGCATTGCCAGACATCAGGTTGGAGTTTGACTGAGCAGGATCCATACAACAACATCATTAGAACAACACTGGAAGCAATGTCTGCTACCCTCGGTGGTACCCAGTCACTGCATACCAACTCCTACGACGAAGCTGTTTGTCTGCCTACAGACTTCTCTGCACGTATTGCACGTAACACCCAGATCATCATTCAGGAAGAAACTCACACCTGTAAAGTTGCTGATCCACTTGGTGGCTCCTATTATATTGAGTATCTCACCAACCAAATCGTTGAGAAAGCTCAAGAAATCCTCGATGAAATCGAAGAAATCGGTGGTATGTCTAAAGCTATCGAGTCTGGTATGCCTAAAATGCGTATCGAAGAATCAGCTGCCCGTCGTCAAGCTCGTATTGACCAAGGTTCTGATGTTATCGTTGGTGTTAACAAGCATCGTCTTGAAGATGAAAAGCTTGACTTCGAGATTCTTGAAGTACCTGATTCTGTTCGCCTTGAGCAGATCGAACGTCTTAAAGAAATTAAATCAACCCGTAATGAAGCTGAAACCCAAGCATGCCTTGCAGCAATTACAAAAGCTGCTGAAGGAGAAGGTAACCTCCTTGAGGTTGCAGTTGCTGCCGCTAAAGCTAGGGCAACAGTTGGAGAAATTTCTGACGCTATGGAAAAAGTATTTGGACGTTATGTTGCGACAACCCAATGTGTTTCTGGTGCCTATTCTTCAGAATACAGTGAAGCTAACCCAGAAAGTGCTAATGTTATCGAAGGGTTCCGTAAGCGCACTGAAAACTTCCTTGCAAAAACCGGTCGTCGCCCACGTATTCTTGTAACTAAAATGGGACAGGACGGACATGACAGGGGTATTAAAGTTGTCGCCTCTTCTTTTGCTGATCTCGGATTTGATGTAGATATCAGCCCAATGTTCCAAACACCTGACGAAGCAGCAAAAATGGCCATCGAAAACGATGTTCACATTGTTGGTGCATCAAGTCTTGCTGCTGGACATAAATCACTGGTTCCAGAGCTGATTGAAAAACTCAAAGCACAAGGTGCTGGCGAAATCGGTGTTGTTGCTGGTGGTGTTATTCCACCTAGTGATTACGATTACCTCTACGATAAAGGCTGTAAAGCTATCTTTGGACCAGGAACGCCAATTACTACTTCAGCTAGTAAGGTACTGGATCTGCTTGAAGCTCAATACATTAAATAATCAGTATATATACTCCTGATGCAACAGACGGGCAGCTATACTAGGTTGCCCGTCTGTCTTCCCTCCAAAATTTGCCCCTGAGAGTACCATCATGTACAAAGATCCCAGCTACTTTATTCAAGGTGTTCTCGATAATAACCGACTGACTCTTGCTCGGACTATCACCCTCGTAGAGAGTACCTTGATGACTCATCAGGATATTGCCAAAAATGTCATTAGTGAACTGCTGCCCCATACAGGTAAGGCAGTAAGGCTGGGTATTACCGGTGTTCCAGGTGCAGGAAAAAGTACCTTTATTGAAAGTTTTGGTACCATGCTCACCGGACTGGGGTATCGTGTCGCTGTATTGGCAATCGATCCCAGCAGTACCCGAAGCGGTGGTTCTATTCTGGGAGATAAAACCAGAATGGAAAAGCTTGCCGTCAATGAAATGGCTTTTATTCGTCCCTCTCCATCCAGTGGCAGTCTTGGTGGTGTGGCCCGGAAAACTCGTGAAACCATGCTCCTATGCGAAGCAGCAGGTTTTGACGTAATCATTGTTGAAACTGTAGGTGTTGGTCAATCTGAGACCACTGTTGCTTCGATGGTTGATTTCTTTATGGTTTTACAAATTTCAGGCGCAGGGGATGAACTGCAAGGTATTAAAAAAGGTGTCCTTGAAGTTGCAGACGCCATCGTGGTCAATAAAGCTGACGGAGACAATGTTACCCGCGCAAAACTGGCTAAGAAACAATATGAAACAGCTCTCCACTTGGTAGCACCATCTTCACCTAACTGGTCTCCCCCTGTTATGACATGTAGCGCCCTGGAACAAGTAGGGCTTAAGGAAGCTTGGGAAATCATTAAACAACACAAAAAAATCATGTCAGCCAGCGGGGAACTTGATGAGAAACGTAAAGAGCAAGCAATGTCTTGGATGTTATTTCTCGTCAAGGAAGGCCTGGAAAACTGGTTCTATAATAACGAAGAGATAAAAAAAGTGTTGCCTACCATCTCCGCAGAAGTTGAAAGCGGACAAAAAGCTCCGACCCGAGCAGCAGATGAGCTCGTCTCCATTCTCGGCTCAGATCTTCTATTCTGATTATTGAACAAAAGGTCGTCTTTTCAAGCAAGGAGCAGATCAACTGTCGGTGCACCAATTGAGCATCAGTTCATAATTTGGTGCACCTTTTTTGGCAGGAAGTTACAATTAACTTTAACTGCACCTGACCTATATTTCTAGTATCGAAACACTCTATCCCCTCCCCTAACTCCCCGCCCTTTTTTCTACCGACAGGACGATCTATTTGATTAATTCTGTAAGGTAGCGTATGAATACTCTTCAATTTATCCACTTTATTTTTAGGGTTCTCCCCCTATTTCCTAGCTCTTTGCAAGTTGTCTATGAAGAAACTAATTCGCATTGTTACTCTCTTATTTTTTGCATTTGTAGCACTTGGCAGCAGTGTTTGCGGAGTCCTGCTTTATGGCCATGTAAAAACATTAAACAACCTAATAACCACTCGTTTTGATACCAATCGCTGGCAAATTCCTGCCAGGGTATTTTCACGTCCTCTTGAACTCTATCCCGGGAAAAACATATCTGCAGAGGATTTGATTAAAGAACTTCGGTTTGGCGGGTATCAGCAAAAAAACAAAAAACTCGCTGAAGGAGAATATAAAACCAAAGACGGGGTAGTCTTTCTAAAAACACGAGAATTTGATTTTTTAGACGGTAGGCAAAATAGTATAGAGTGCACTGTTTATTTTACAGATGACAGGATAACAGGGACCTATGATACGGTCACTCAACAACCGCTTGAAGAATGTCGCGTTGATCCTATTACCATAGGCAGTTTTTTACCTGAAACAGGCGAAGACCGTATCCTCCTCAGCCATGAAGACCTTCCACAACAATTTATTGATACCCTCCTTGCAGTTGAGGACAAATCCTTCTTTTCCCATATAGGTATTGATCCAAAGGGGATTTTACGAGCATTGTATTTAAATATGCGTGCTGGTAGGGCTGTCGCAGGTGGTTCTACCCTGACGCAGCAATTGGTAAAAAATTATTTTTTATCCAATGAGCGTACGTTGCGCAGAAAATTTGATGAGGCCATAATGGCATTCATCCTGGAGCAAAAATACAACAAAGAGGAAATACTAGTAGCCTACTGCAATGAAATTTTTCTAGGCCAAAAGGGTAAAAGAGCCATCCATGGTTTTGCACTGGCAAGTAAATTTTATTTTGGTAGGGAACTATCACAGCTTGATCTTGCTGAAATTGCAATGCTAGTAGGGATTATAAAAGGACCCTCCATCTATAATCCGATCAAGCACCCAGAGCGATCTCAAAACAGAAGAGACATCGTTCTCAAAATTTTGGTCGACAATAAGCTTATCGATCATGAACAGTATAACAATGCCATTGACACAAACACCCTCAATTTCGAAAATGATCGCGTCAACCAAAGTGCCAATTTTGTGTCTTTTATAGATCTTGTGCAACGAAGACTCAGGCAGTCATATTCTAAGGAAGATTTAACCAGTCAAGGATTATTGATTTTTTCGACTTTGGACCCAGTTATACATTCAAAGGCTCAATCACAGTTTTTTGCTACAGTCGTAAAAAAGGATAAAAGTCAGACAAAAAAGTTGCAGGGAGCATATATCATAGGCAATCGCCATACTGGTGAAATTTTATCACTCATGGGGGGACTACATCCAAGAATAGGTGATTTTAACCGTGCCCTAGATGCTCAACGTCAAATCGGATCACTGATAAAACCTGCAGTCTATCTCACCGCTCTCAACTTAGGTTACACCCTGACTTCCATAATTGATGATCATAATGTTTCCTTGTCAGATCAATCAGGAACGACTTGGCAACCAGCGAACTTCGATAAAAAGGAACATGGCAGAATCATGCTATATCAAGGATTGGCCTATTCATTAAACCTTGCCACTGTGAACCTAGGTTTAGAGGTCGGCTTGGCCAATGTCGCTGATAGTTTGAAAAAATTAGGAGTAAAAAAAGATATTGCGCTCTATCCCAGCCTTTTGCTAGGGAGCGTTGAGCTCTCTCCGTTACAGGTCATGCAGATGTATCAATCGATTGCTGCCTCTGGCTTTCAAACGCCATTAAGAGCAATTCGTGGGGTCTTAAATCAGGAGAAAAAACCAATCCAGAGAAACCGGCTTTCTGTGGAACAACATTTTTCTCCTTCCGAAATGTTTCTCCTCCAGTTTGCCCTACAAGAGGCAGTAAGAGTTGGTACCGGAAAAAGATTAAAACAGATTTTGCCTATGCACGACAAAATTGCTGGCAAAACAGGAACAACCAACAATTACCGTGATAGTTGGTTTGCAGGATTTACAGGTGAGATTTTAGGTGTGGTATGGCTTGGGTCTGATGATAACGACAATACAGGGTTAACCGGTTCATCCGGGGCCATGGTTGCCTGGGGAAATATTGTTAAAAACATTCATTATAATGACAGAGAACCGAATCCACCACTTAATATCTATTGGCAAAAGGTATCCCCTCCGCAAATCAAAGCATCGAATAACCATATAACTCACCCTCTTTATTTACCGATGCTAGGTACGGAGAAAACAAATCATAATGGTACACGAGAAAGCAAACAAAGGAACACCACTCTGCAGGACAGTGTTGAATCAATCTTTGATTCTATCCTTAACATTTTCAATTAAAAAGGCGATCAGATTATGACGTTTACTGCTGTTAATCGATCTATATTGTTTCTCGCTATCACAGCGTTATTGGCCACAGGTTGTGCTGATATGCAACAGAGTTCACAACAAGATGTGTTGAGAGATGACAAAGAATACAAAGCAATCAGTGATAAGAATAAAAGTGTATCCTTAGTTCAAAAATCTAAAAATGCCTTAAAAGGGGGGGATTTTGAATTGGCAGAAACATTACTTGAACGAGCCATAAGAAAAGATCCTTACAACGGATGGCTCTGGTTTGAACTTGCGTCTGTCAATTACGAGCGTGGTGATTACGATCACACTTTGCAGTTATGCAGAAAGTCATTAAGTCTGGCACAAAATAATCAGTCCCTGCAAAATAAAAATCGACAACTCATGAAACAGGCCAATAAATAAGAGTAACCAAAACAATTGAAAGAAAAAAGCGAATATAAAAGGTAGAAATCTGACACTCATATACTGCAAAATTTTATTTTATCTGACAATCTCTCGGAGAACCAGTTATTCAAGATGTACAGGACTAGTCCTAACCTGATGAGTTTTATACAGAGATAGAGCTTATCAAGGGCAATCTCCCACCTGCTGTCACTTCTTCCGGTCATGATATAGGGGGAAAGATGTTGACTTGACATAAGGGTTAATTTCACTCTGACCCTTGAAAGTATAGCTTCGATAATTCTCGGCATTCGATAGGCCCTTCCGTTTTAAATCGCGTAAATCTTAATATAGGATCTGAAGACCTGCAGCTAACAATCTTTGTTAGAACCTACCCATGGCAGATCTTAAAGCTGCTTCCGTGAGCCTATCCCCACAAGTTCCAGCTATAGAGTGCATTGATTGCTTAAATACCGCCAGCTCTACAACCATCATATTGGCAGTAAAAATTTACTCCTATTACTCCGGCAGAGGCACTCTAAAAACGGCTAAAAACGTACTCAATCTTTTTTACAACAAGGTGTATTATTTTTAAGGACCTGGGAACTGTGGTATACAAATGAGAGAGGTTTTGCCAATTCGTCATTGATACTAATTTGCTTTTTTAAAACCAACAACTGTCCTTGTTTATTATCTCAAGCTTTAGGCAAGGGGGAGATACATATTATGCATACTCAATATTGGGC
>JAUVLX010000322.1 GCA_030600525.1 Desulfobulbus sp.
AATTGAACAAGGCCGCAGGCGTAGTTGTGCTACGTTGAGGACTTTGTGATTGAAGATCAGCCAAAGATGACCTGAAGATGCGATGCGAGATGTTCAAGTTATTTCAGGACAACACCTAAGAGCATCGGGAGATGTATTGAATATGGGACAGGTTAAAACACAATCACTTGGAGCTCAAGGAGTCACTTGGAAGCTTGACGACCTTTATTCAGGTACAGATGATATTGCCATTACACGGGATATTGATCTGTGTCGGGAAAAAGCTGAAAGCCTGGCACGGGAATATGCTCAGAAAGTGGCCGGTCTCAGTGGCGATGAGATGTTGCTCCTGGTCTTAGAATTGGAAGCTGTTGACACCTTGGTGGCCAAACTCGGTACATTTGCCTACTTGTATTTTTCCACCCAGACAGGAAGTGCAGAGGCTTCGTCTCTGTTACAACGAGTTGAGGAGCTTGGTGCAGAGGTAGGGCGTTCTACCGTCTTTTTTATGCTGGAGTTGAATGCTTTACCAGAGACTGAAGCAAGTGAACTGCTATCCACCCCATCGCTTGCCCAGTATCAGCATTATCTGCGGTCATTGCGGCGATTTGCTCCGCATCAACTTTCAGAAAAAGAAGAGGAATTGCTGCATGACTTTTCCCCGGTCGGTCGAAACGCCTGGAATGTTCTTTTTGATAAACTCATGGGGCAGTTACGGTTTGGCGAAACAGGTAGGACAGAAGAAGAAGTGCTCAGCGATTTGTATAACAGTCAACGAAGTGTGCGTCGGCAAGCAGCACAGGAGATGACAGATGCACTCACAGGGAATATGCATATCCTGACACATATCTTTAATACTTTGGCATCTGAAAAGATGATCAAGGATAGGGTGCGCCGTTATGATTCCTGGAACAGTGTAATCAATCTCAGTAACGAGCTGGAAACACAGACCGTTGATACCTTGATCAGTGCGGTTACAGGCCGGTATGGTCTCGTGCACCGGTATTATCGGTATAAGAAAGAACTACTGGGGTATGAAGAACTGTTTGATTATGACAGATATGCCCCGGTACTCAGTGATGCAGAAGATCTCATTTCGTGGGAACATTGCCAACAGATCGTGGTTGATGCTTTTACCGGATTTTCGCCTGAGATGGGGGGGATTGCCAATCGCTTTTTTACTGATAGATGGATTCATGCCCCGATCAAGGAGGGTAAAAGAGGAGGGGCCTATGCCCATCCGTGTGTGCCTGAAGTCCACCCTTATGTGATGGTTAATTATGCTGGCACCATGCGTGATGTGTCCACGGTAGCCCATGAACTCGGTCATGGTGTGCACCAGTTTCTAGCAGCAGAGAAGGGCTTTTATAATAGTGATACCCCGCTGGTACTTGCTGAAACCGCCTCAGTCTTTGCCGAATTTATTGTTTTTAACGCTCAGCTGGATTTACTCAAAGACAAAAAACAGCGGCGAAGCTTTATATGTCAGAAATTGGAATCTATTTTTGCCACTGTCTTCAGGCAGGTTGCAATGAATCGGTTTGAACATCACATGCATGTTCAGCGAAGAGAAAAAGGTGAGCTTGCTGCAGAGGAATTTGCTGCTATTTGGTTGGATACGCAAAAGGCTATGTTTGGCGATTCCGTTACTTTGACTACCAATTATGCATCCTGGTGGTCCTATATTCCTCATTTTCTCAGCACGCCTGGTTATGTGTATTCCTATGCATTTGGTGAGCTGCTCGTTCTGGCTCTCTACTCACGCTACCAACAGGAAGGAATTGCATTTGTTGATAAATACCGAACACTGCTTACAGCCGGAGGCAGCAGCTCGCCTTACGAATTACTGGCACCATTTGATATTGACTTGAATGCGGCATCTTTCTGGGAGGGGGGACTTGATACCATAGAGTCGCGTTTGAATAAGCTGGACTGATTTTATTACGGCGGGGGGAAAGGGCACTCTGTACTCATTGTTCCTTACTGGTGGGTTTTTGTTTTACGCCCCCTTGAATGAGGAGCATTGCAGGTAAAATAAGTATAACTCCGAAAAGGGTCGAAAGTGAGGGAATACCATGTCCCAGGAGCCATTCAATGCTGACTATGAGTGGCGGATGAAGAAAGGAATAGGCTGTGACCCTGGTAGGTCCCAAATAGAGAGTAGCCCATTTGGTAATGAAGAAAGTAATGATTGTGGTGAAAATTGCCAGGTAGATAATGCCCGCCCATATTTTCGGCTGAATCTCCATCCAGGATACTGTCGGGAGCTTGTATCCAAAGAGCAGCAGTAGCCACCCACAGCCGGTCACCAGGACCCAAAAGGTCATTATTGCCATCGGTTCGTCCCGGTGGAAGCGCTTGACCAAGGGTGGATACAGTGCCATGAGCAGACAGCCAATGAAAAAAATTAAATCCCCCTGATTAAGGTCAAGGGTGAGCATCCTTTGCAGGTTGCCTTGAAAAATAACCCAAAGTGCTCCTAAGGTGGCCGGCAGCAGAGATGCCAATCGATATTTTCCCAGTTTTTCTTTGACCAGCACAGCGCTGTAAAGACTTGATATGCCAGGAACCAGGGTGAAAATAACGCCTGTGTTGAGTGCGGTGGTATATCGTAATGCCTGGAACATTGACCAGAAAAAGCCGACCAGAACTCCGCTGATAAGGCTGTAACGGAAGAGAGCTGCTGCAGAGGGGGATGTCAGCTTATACTGCCACTGGATATAGGGCATGAAAAAGCAGGCAGCGCAGATAAACCTGAGCAGAATTATGATGCCCGGGTCAAGGGCAGGGGCAATTGCTTTACCTACTGTGAATGAAGTGGCAACCAGGGTGGTACTAAAGAGAATACACCCATGTACCTGCCAGAGTGGGGGATGTGTTCCTCTATTTTGTGGTAAATTAATGATCATGTAAGCAGGGGCAGCAGTTTGTGGTGCAAGCTACTGTTGGTTGCTACGATTTCCCTAGCCAAAGCAGAGAACGGCTTGCCTGCATAATCACTTACTCTGCCGCCAGCTTCTTCTACCAGCAACCAGCCTGCAGCCGTATCCCATGGTTGTAGTTCCCTCTCGTAAAATCCGTCAAGGCGACCGCAGGCTACATAAGCCAGGTCCAGTGCCGCTGCACCTGCACGTCGAATATCTCGTACCTGAAGTAGGATTGTTTTCAATTGAGAGATGAGTTCTGGTAAGTGCCGGGGGATATCGTACGGAAAGCCGGTACCTATGAGTGACTCTATAAGCTGACAGGTTGCTGTAACTTTTATGGGTTCTCCATTGAGCCATGCCCCTTTCCCTGCGCAGGCATAAAATAACTCATCCATACAGGGTGAATATATCGCGCATACCTGGGGTCTTCCGTGATCAAACAGGGCTATGGAAACAGCAAAATAAGGAAAGCCATGGGCAAAATTGGTGGTTCCGTCAAGAGGGTCAACGATCCATAATTGTCCTTCATGGTCACTAGTATGATCTTTTGCGGATTCTTCGGCAAGTAGAGCAATACCAGGAGTGTCTTCTTGCAGAGAGGCGGTAATGGCAGCTTCTGCGGCAAGGTCTGCCTCGGTAACAAGATCTGTCTTCCCCTTCATCCTAATAATGTGCGGCTGATTATAGAGCGAAGTAAGTAACGCTCCGCCTGCCAAGGAGGCTTTGCAAGCAGCTTTTAGCAGGAGGCCTTGCCGTGAATTTCTACAGTTGGCTGCAGCGATTGCAATTCTATTCATTGTGTGTGGATAAATGACATAACTGAAAGAAGGAGGAGAATGGCCGGCGCGGCTGAATTTTGTTGCAGTTCAAAGTCTTCAAAATTCTAACCAATAATTAAAAAAGACGTTATTAAAGAGCCTCATAAGGAGGTGGGGGAGTCGTTCCAGAGAGCAAGCACCTCTTTATAAACAGCGGAACGGGGAAGATCAAGATCTCCAGATATATGGCGGACTGTGTCCCTGAGGCTAGCGTTTTGTTCATCCCTGTACCAGGTAACAAGCTCCTTCAAGTTGTCAGGCTTCTCTTGA
>JAUVLX010000076.1 GCA_030600525.1 Desulfobulbus sp.
ACAAGACAGCCACCGCAAAAAAAGCAGCCAACCCTATAAAAGAAAAAAGGTAATGCGCGCAAAAAAAACCTACGGAGCCACACCAATTGGCTGCTGGTTCCTGCAGCCCTTGACCAGGCTTTAACAACGGAACCATATAGCTAATAAGACAAAGCAGAAGGAATAAGGCAAAAAAAACAAAGAAAATCGCTGCAGTTTCCCTGAAAATTCCAGATTCGTTTTTTACTGTACGTGCCATTGACTAAGTATTTTCTCCGTGTACGTGATCCGCTGAGAGCGGCAGAAGAATACAGTTAAACAGTTACGCTTCCACCGAGGAAAATATCTCCGTCGGATCCTGCACAAAAAGACAAAACCCCGCGAACTGTTGTCCGACGGTCTACACTATTTGAAAATAAAAATCAAAATATCCCCACAGTCCTTGGAATGTGGGGATAGAGAGGGAACTACAAAAGGAAAAAAAAAGAAAAAACTGAACTTTCGGCTACTACTTAATGACAAGCACAGCCTGGACAGAATCAAGAATTCCGTTAATAAAGGCTATCGATTCCTTCACAGAATAGCGCTTTGCAATTTCGAGTGCCTCATTGATAGCGACTTGATTGGGAACATCACTACCATACTTCATCTCGTAAACAGCAATACGTAAAATGTTCCGATCAACCACGGACATCCTTTCTACCCGCCAGTTGTGCGACTGCTCAGCAATAAGCTTATCTATACCATCCCGGTACGTACAGAGTCCTCGCACAAGCTCACTCCCGTAAGGGAGGGCTCTTGTGTTTGTTTCAAAAACTTGACAAAAAACATCCAGTAACTCAGCCACAGCTTCAGGAGCGCAAGAACACTCCTGGAAATCGTGACCATACAGAAACTGAAGGGCCAATTCTCTTGATTTACGTCGTAATCCCATTCAAACCGCCCTTAAGTACTGTCTCTTAATCATTCCATTAAAATGACCTCAACCCGACCAACATACCAACCATTGATCAGCCGACGGTCTCCATAAGGTTAACCATTTCAAGTGCAGCAACAGCCACATCTGACCCCTTGTTTCCGGCCTTGGTTCCTGCACGTTCAATTGCCTGCTCAATGGTCTCGGTTGTCAGGACACCAAAAAGAATTGGCACACCGGTATCAAGCATCACCTGGGCCGACCCTTTGGCTACTTCTCCTGCAACAAAATCAAAATGAGGCGTTGCCCCACGGATAACCACTCCGATACAGATCACCGCATCATATTTACCTGACTTAGCCATTTTTTGCGTGACCAACGGAATTTCAAATGCTCCAGGCACTCGGGCAACATCGATATCATCGGTGTTGACCCCAGATCTCACCAGGCTATCCAACGCACCTTCAAGTAATTTCTCACAAATGAAAGAGTTGAACCGCGCAACAACAATGCCTATTTTTCGGCCTGTACCCTGTAAATTTCCTTCAAAATAGTTTGCCATATCCAATCCTGTATTCAGTTCAGTTCTCAGGGCTCGTTATGAACATAACCAATTGGCTGTTCACCATACAACTCAAGCATATGCCCCATTTTATCTCGTTTAGTCCGGAGATATTTCATATTATCCTTATCACCGGGTACTTCGATGGGTAGCCTTTCAACAACCTCAAGCCCATACCCTTCAAGCCCGATTATCTTCTTTGGGTTGTTAGTCAACAGGCGCATTTTGCGTACTCCAAGATCGCGAAGCATCTGTGCCCCCATCCCATAGTCCCGAAGATCAGGCTTAAAGCCAAGGCGAGTGTTCGCCTCTACCGTATCCAACCCGTCCACATCCTGAAGTTCGTATGCTTTCAGCTTATTGACAAGACCAATACCGCGCCCTTCCTGTCGCATATACAGGATAACTCCCTTGCCTTCCTGCTCCACCATTCGCATTGCAGCATGAAGCTGAGAACCGCAGTCACATCGTGCTGACCCAAAAACATCACCGGTGAGGCACTCTGAATGCACTCGAACCATTACCGGCTCCTCAGGATTAAACTCACCCAAGACAAGAGCAACGTGCTCATCATGATCCACTTCGTTGGTGTAGGCAATGACTTTAAACTGACCGGCATGAAAAGTAGGTAGCCGAGCTTCGGCTGCACGAGTTACCAATGTATCCTTAGTGAGACGGTAAGCAACTAAGTCCGCAATGGTCGCGATCTTTATATCATGCTCTTTGGCAAACACCTCTAGATCGGGCATCCTCGCCATTGTACCGTCTTCATTCATAATTTCGCAAATAATCGCAGCAGTACGCATCCCTGCTATTCGCGAAAGATCCACAGACCCTTCGGTCTGTCCGGTTCGGACTAGCACCCCACCCTCACGAGCCCGCAGCGGAAATACATGACCAGGGCTGATTATATCACGCGGGGTTGCATCGGATGCCACCGCAGCTTCAATGGTTCTCGCCCTGTCTGCAGCAGAAATACCAGTGCTGACACCGGTTCGAGCTTCGATACTGATGGTGAACCCGGTCCCGTAAGGTGACTGGTTATTTGACACCATCATAGGCAGGCCAAGCTGCTCGATAATATCCGGGCTCATTGCAAGACAGATCAGCCCGCGCCCGTGAGTTGCCATAAAATTAATAGCTTCCGGTGTGACTGCTTCCGCAGCCATACAGAGATCACCTTCATTTTCCCGGTCTTCATCATCAACCAGGATCACCATTTTACCGGCCTTAATATCCTTAACTACTTCTTCAATTGAACTGACAGCCATCATGTGCTCTCTTTTGGGACCATAAGAGTATCCCAACATTACTTTTTCGTATTGCGCTGTTTTGGTAGTTTACAAAAAACCATGCTCAGCAAGAAAGGAAGAACTTATTGCACTTTTCCCGCTTTGAGCATTTACATTACCACCAAGCAGTTTTTCCACATATTTGCCAATGATATCCACCTCGATATTCACCTTATCCCCCTGTTTCAACTCGCCCAACGTAGTGATGGACAACGTATGTGGAATAATAGATACCGAAAAACGGGAATGCTCACAACTGTTCACCGTCAGGCTGACGCCATTAATGGTTATTGAACCTTTTGCAATAACATACTTTGTCAAACTCAGGTCCAAAGAAAAGACAAATAAGGTGAAATCGCCAGTACTTCGCCGCTCTTCCACTGTTGCTAAACCGTCTATGTGGCCGCTGACAATATGCCCCCCCAAACGGTCGCTGAGGCGAAGAGCACGTTCAAGGTTCACCCTTGAGCCGACACTCAAACTTCCCATACCTGTACAGGACAAGCTTTCCGGGGAGACATCTGCAAGAAAACGATTACCGGTAATATTTCTAGCTGTCAGGCAGGTACCATTGACGGCTATAGATTCCCCTTCTTCGGGATCAGTTAAATCAAAATCTGCTTCCAAAGCAAAAACAACGCCACCACCTGCAGCACGCTTCTCCGCTACCGTACCAAACCCTTGAATAATACCGGTAAACATAGCAGGCCTTATTTTAAAGCGTCTGCACGCGCTTCAAATTCCCGTGCCAGCCGTTCATGCTTAAAGTTAGCATGGATGCTTGATATAGTTCGATAAGTATCAGCAGCCTTAACAGCTTCACCGGTCTCTTCATATAATTCGCCAGTGGTCTCAAGTACCTCGATGACACCCTTTGGATTACTGATTAATCGGTAATGTTCCAGCATGTCAAAAAGCAATTCCAAGGCTTTATCAGGCTCGCCCATTTCTCTGTAGGCCACAACCATCTTTTTGTGCAAAGACACCTGTGAAAAGGAATCGTCTTCCTGTTCACAAATTTCAGCGGCCCGTTTAAAATGCTTAACTGCCATTTCGTATTCTTCGCGGAGCATACAGGTATCACCCAACCTGTCAGCGGCATTGGCTACACCTTGAGTATCCCCGTCTTCTTCGAACCCAAGCAGGGCATTATGAAAACAAATAACGGCCTGAGTATAATCTCCGCCAGACAAATGTTTCCTGCCGGCCATGTAGTCTCTTTTGGCTGGATTTTCAAGCTCACCCATCCTATTCATATCTTCAGTCATCGGCTTTATGGAATCCATAGACTGAATGCTGTTACTCGCCATGTATATCTCCCTTATCCTTGTGTATATTCTCAATAGCAGTTGCAGCTACATCAGCGACTGATGTCTCAACCGGCTGCCCCTGCTCAAAAATCATTATCATGCTTTGATCCTGCTGCAGTGGCAGCAGCTGCAACCCAACTTCTGTGGCTGAAATATTACCCAGCATTCGTGCTACAAGGGCTCGAATTTCAGGTTTTTCATGGTTGAGCAGACTGAAAAGTGAATAAAAAGGCGTTTTTCGGATAAGATCAGGGCGGGTTGTCGCGATCTCGCCAAGCCCCCACAGAACTGCTTCCTGTGTAGCCGGATCATTTAAAAAATTATATAGATGCCGCGTGAACGCACCATAAATATCAGGTCTGTAGGCAATGATTGCGCCAATGGCCTCGACCATACCCCAAGATGTTGAGGCTGAATCAGAGCACGACTGAAATAACCGATGCAGTTGATCTGCGACCGGTGCGGGCTCGCGGGTGGAGACCCTTGCGCAAACCTGCCCCATTGTCCACGCAATTTTGTATCGATCTGCCGGTACAGGCGCATATAAAAGACGTTGCAAAAAACGCAGGGTACGTTTGTCATCAAAACAGAGATCAACAAGCCCATCCAGGTCTCCCTTTTCGGCAAGTTCCTTTACCTGTTTTTTACTAGCCCGCTTACGGGTCCGTTTCGGATCACGCACAGGTTCTAGTTGTGACACACTGGCCCCTGCAGCGCCCTCCCCTTTAATAGTTTGTTGTTGCTGATTTTGCTCGTAGCGCTCAACAATTTCCGTAATACCCTTGTGCAAACGGACAAAAAATAGCACTCCGCGTGCTGCACGACCATCGATATTACGCTTCGGGCAAACCTGATGGGTGATTTCATCGTAATCTTCGATACGCCCAGTAAGATAGTCTTCTTCCGCTACCAGCTCCCAAGCAAGATCCCACTCGTTACTGCAGGCATTGACAAGACCCTCGACCATTGCAGCGCCAACATTGTGCCCGGTCGCATCGCAGACATAGATCGCTCCGCACTCACACTTCCCCATGGGAAATTCGTTCAGCTTTCGCTGAGCAGAATCGGTTGGACGACCAATATCCATTCCGCAAAAAGGACACCATGGCTTCAGATTGACTTCACCTTTAGTTGCCATGATGTTTATCCGAGTTTTTCGTTAAGTGCGTCAACAAACCTGGAGTCAATCGAATAGCCAAGCTCCTTTGCCTTTTCCAAATTTTGTTTGGATTCGGTGTAGTCACCTTTAAAATACAAAGCAACCGCAAGGTTATTTCTTGCCATGGCGGTATCCGGCTCTAAGGTAACAGCTTCTCTCGCCGCCTCTACCGCCTTTACATCTTCTTCGTTCATGGTGTAGGCAGAAGTCAAATTTATCCATGCAGTGATCAATTTGGGATCAATCTTAATGGCCAGCGAATAACTCTTAATGGCTTCTGCAACAGCATTTTGGTGCTGACGGATCAAACCTATATTGACATGCGCTTCTGCCATTGTTGGAGAAATTTCGAGTGCCTGCTCATTTAATTCAAGCGCTTTTTCGGCATCTCCCTGGTCAAAATAAATCGCACCGAGATTGATCAAACTTTCCATGGACTGGTTATCCAATTCAAGTGCTTTTTCAAGCTGGAAAATCGCATCCTCAATACGGCCTGCCTGACGGTATATCAGTCCCAGATGGTGTCTGGCCATGACATTTTCAGGTTTCTCCTTTACCACTTTTTCCAAATCACTGATTACGGTTGCTAAATCAGATGTTTTTTCCACCTCAGACATAAAAAAACCCTTTGTATCTTGGTTATAAAAAATATCGTAATATACGATTATTACGTATAGACACCATACATTTTCCAGCAAAAGCTGGTATTTAAAAAAGAACGTATAATTCCAATTTCAAAAGCCTTAAAAAAGCGAAGCAGCGTACATTATAGGCATAAACCCACAGGAAGCAAGGCTCTGAAAGGGAATATTTCAAACGCTTTCCTCTTGCCTTCCATCGTTTGACAAATGGTCAAGAACGGTAGGCTATCAGTTTCTTTTCTCTTGCTTTTGCCAGCACCTTATGGGCCACGGCTATATCCTTACTGATTTGTTTTACCAGGCTCTCAGGTCCGTCAAAGGCTATTTCAGCACGCAAATGTCGAAGAAGGTTAATCTTTAGAGGCCGACCATAGATGTCGGCGTTAAAATCAAATATGTGCGTTTCGGCAATCAGTTGATTCTGCCCGAAGGTAGGATTGTAACCAATATTGGATACGCCCCCATACTGCTTTCCTCCATACAACACTTGGGTGACATATACACCGGTTTTGGGACAGAGATCTTCTTCTGAAATGCACAAGTTGGCAGTAGGAAACCCAAGTTCCCGCCCCCTTTGCTGTCCGGGCTGCACCAAACCACGAATCTGGTAGAATCTGCCAAGCAAATTGCGGACATCACGCATGCGTCCTGCAGTGACCAACTCCCGTATTTTTGAACTTGATACTATTTCTCCACCCACGTATTGCGCCTCCACGACCTGTACCGGAAATCCTTTCCTCTCGCACTGCTCTTTAAGAAAAGTAGTGTTACCCTGTCTTCCTTTGCCAAGGGCGTAGTCATACCCGACCACCAGGTATTGCATCCCTATTTTATCAATCAAGACATGATCAAGAAAATCCATAGCAGTGATAGCCGCCACTTCTCTTGAAAACGGGATAATCACCAGTACATCGATCCCAGAATTTTCAATGAGCTCGATTTTCTGTTTGGTGGTTGAAATAAGACGAATCCCATTGGGACTGAGAACCTTCAAAGGATGAGGGGAAAATGTTACGGCTATACTTGTACCATTATGCATACGGGCACGCTCAACCACGGTGTCAAACAAGACCTTGTGCCCTAAGTGCACACCATCAAAATTGCCGATGGTGACATGGGCATGAGGAAAAGGAGCCTTTATATCTTTCAGTTCAGTATAAATTTCCATACATGCCGCCTACCCATCTGAAAGACGGGTTGATCCCTAAAGTTGTTAGGCCGCAGTGAGGCCGATAGAATTAATTTTCTGACTTGGCATCCACTATCCAGCCACCCTAATACCCTTTTTCTCTCCATCCCTGAAAATGTGACTCACTCACAACACAGAGCACAGTAAATATCTGCAGGACAGGTAATTTGTAGGTACAGTAAGTGCCAATATCTTCTGTGGCAACTCCGTCATGCTATCTTTTTCCAATACCCAAGAAAAGAAGCGTAACAACTGAGCGAAACGTCGTCTGAAAAAAATGGCATATGTACCCTAATTAAGAGAAACAAGCAAATCCTTCATTTTGCATTCCTCGTTCATGCTCAATTCCTCGTTCATGCTCAACAATGGAACAGTGGAAGAGGTGAAAATATCTTTTCCGTCCACGCCTCCTATTTTCTTGGTATATCAATTACAAACAGCCTTTTTCATCACGAACAGAAACAAAATTACTTTTTTTATTCACACTGTCGACAAAGAAATACTTGACAAAAATGCGATCTCCGAGCATATTCTCCTTCGCATTGCCGAAGTGGCGGAATTGGTAGACGCGCTAGGTTCAGGGTCTAGTGTCCGTACGGATGTGGGAGTTCGAATCTCCCCTTCGGCACCATGTATAAAATCAAGGGGTTACGTCGTTTGACGTAACCCCTTTTTTGTTGATTCTATTTTCTTCGCTAAAGAATGGCTAAAGAAAAGGCGGGAAAAACAGAGAAAATGACGACTTAGAGGGAAATTGTTTTCAGAACGCCTCCTATGCCACTCCAAATAACTAAGCAACTCTAGGTAGTTGCCTTGACATATCGGGATATTTTCAGGGTCTAGTGGCCGCACGCCCGTGGAAGTTCAAGTCTTCTCTCCGGCACCAAAGATTCAGGGGTAATTCTGTGTATACATGGAATTACCCCTTTTCTATTCTCCCTTTTGCCTTCCGTAATTTCCCCCCATTTACCTATCAACATTTTCAGGCAACCAATTGTCATAGCGATAACAAGCCGCCCTTCCCAGTTATTCACCATTACATAATAGTATTTCTATTACCAGATACAACGTCCCCCCCTTTCATTATCTTCTGTAACGGGTGAAACACCTCCTTTTCATTCACCTCATTGAAATAGAAAACTGTGCACCGCTCAAAAAACCACACAAACAAGTATCAATTACTTTTCAACCCATCCAATTTTCTTCCCGCTGACAAATAAACCTGTAATATTTCTTGTCGGCAAAACTAAAAGTGGTATTTTGCAAAAATACTAGCACAAGAATCAATGCCATCAGGGGAAACCCTGTAACCCGTTTACAAGGTATAAAAGATGTATAATTATTTATTTGGGCCTGTGCCCTCACGACGACTCGGCATTTCCCTGGGCGTAGATCTTGTTCCTCACAAGACATGCACCCTTGACTGTATCTATTGTGAATGCGGAGAAACAACCAACCTCACCATAGAACGCCAGGAATATATCCCTGTAGATGAGGTCCTCAAAGAACTTGAAGATTATTTTCAAAACAACCCTGATCCAGACTACATAACATTTTCAGGAGCCGGAGAGCCCACGCTCAACTCAAGGATAGGAGACGTTCTTACCTTTATCCGCAAAAAAAAGCCTAACGTCTCCATCGCTGTCCTGACCAATGGTACTCTCCTCGGTCAAGAAGAGGTGAGAAAGGCTCTGCTTCATGCTGATCTTGTGATGCCCTCTCTGGACGCGGCATCATCCTCAGCCCTGCAAACCATTAATCGACCCCATGCATCAATTACTCCAGAGAACTACATTGAAGGCCTTGCATCTTTCCGGAATGAATTTACAGGAATCTTCAACCTGGAAATTTTCATACTGCCAGGATCCAATGACAGCCCCCAAGAGCTTGCGGTCTTAAAAGCAGCAGTGCAAAAAATCAATCCAGACCTGGTACAACTTAACACCCTTGATCGTCCGGGAGTGATTTCTGGCATTCATGCTGCTGACCAGGAGACTATGCAACGGATCGCCGATTTTTTCAAACCGCTTAAGGTTGAGATCATTGCTGCTGCTCCCCAACGAAAAGATGTCAGTTCTTATCGAAACGATATGGAATCTGCCATAGTGGAGACGATCATGCGAAGGCCCTGTACACTAGAGGACCTTGCTAGCATTCTGGGTTCGCATATCAACGAAATAAATAAATACCTCGGATCACTTGAAGAGGCCGGTCAAATAGAAGCGGTTCGGCAGGAAAGAGGCCTTTTTTATCAAGCTAAAAACAAATTTTCCGACAATTGACTCACTCTCACCGCCCTTTTTTCCATTAAAAGGGCGGTGGTGCTGTAACTCCAATGGCATATGTGTCACTTGCAAAACGAAGCAACCTTAGTTGCCTTCCTTCTCCAAACGAGCACCACCATCAGGGTTATAAAAAGCAGCACTAAAAATCATTTTACTACCACCTGATTTCGCCCGCCTTTCTTTGCCTGATAAAGCCCCTTGTCAGCCCTACCTATGAATTTTGTTATCTTTTCCCCTGGTTTATAAGAAGTAACACCAAAGCTGCAAGTGACCTGCCGCTTGATACTGAACCTGTGCTGCGCCACCAACTTACACAGATTCCTGGCAACAGTATTGGCAACAGTTAGATCTGCCTCCAATATGAGAATGGCAAACTCCTCACCTCCCCAACGTGACAGGATATCAGACTCACGTATATGGGTATTGATCAATGCTGATATTTCTTTGAGTACGGTGTCACCAGCTAAGTGACCGAAAGCATCATTAACTTCTTTGAAGTGGTCGATGTCTAACATTATCAATGACAATGAATTGTCATAACGATCAGCACGAGTTGTTCAGTGCTCAAGGTATTCGTTAAAGTGTTGCCGATTGTATAATTTAGTGAGGGTATCGGTGGTTGCCTGCTTGAGAAGAATTTCATTTTTTTCTTCAAGTTGCCTTCGTTGCCGTGCTAGCTTCGTAACCAGAGGCGAAACGGTTTTTTTTATGATAACTCCGCTGCAAAACACGAGCATAAAAGCAATAAGATACGTAACAACAGCAGTTTTAACGAAGGGACGACGCAAATCCGCAAGATTTTTTTTTGCAACAATCCCCAGACCTCTTAACTCCACATGGGTAAAGGCGCAAAGAATCGTATTATCCAGATGATCTTTGGTCTTCAATACACCAGTGCCACCTTCCAGTGCCATCCCCATGGGTTTGCCGCTTATCTTCTCGTAAGGCGTCAAACTCTTGAGCAGTTTTGGCGCCCCCATATAAAACTTGACCATTTCGCCTTGTTTTTCTGCAACATAAAAAGTCAAGACCGTGCTCTTTCCCGGACAGTTAACATTTTGTTCGCTCGACAACCTGGTAAACTTTGCAAAGATACTCGACAGGTTATGGTTACATTTTGAATGGAGATCTTTTTTCACATCTCCATCATGTTGCAAGTCCTCATGCTCCAGGGATACTTCGTTGGCCACCGCTATAAATGAGCCTGTTTATTTACTGTCTTTTCGCCCAAGTTCTTCGTTATGCTAAAAAAACAATCCTCGGAATATCAACCATATGCCTGCGGTTATTTTTTTAGCATGCCTCGACCTTGAACGAAAAACCTAGTAAATCAACAAACTCATAAATTGCGCCTGATTCTTTACGAATTCAAACAAGCGCTCCTTTTGCTCCTCCACTGCGGTATGGTAAAAAAACAAAATTGCCCCGGCAGTGGTTAACAATGCAACCAGACCCGTTATCAGGATAGATGTCACAAAAACTGTGGTGGATTCATTCATAAGAGAGTGCTTTAAGGGCAAATTTTCTTTTTATTCGTAGTTTAGCATGATGTATCAAATCGCCAAAATCAAACTTACCTGCGCTTGTAAGCTCAGCGAAAAGTACACTTTAGTTGCCTTTTCCATCTCTTTCCCCCTCGTTAATCCGTCTCAAACGTACTCTCTATTTCGAGAATTCAAACCAGGGACGTGCCCTTCCATGAAAGGTACATTTGATTATTACGAAACCAACACCGAGACCTATTATAACAGCTGGAAATAATCGTCCATTTTAAAAAAAATATCTCGCCAATACATCCTGGCGATATCTGATTAGGCTACCTGCTCCGGTGTGACGACTCGTCATCAATCCAACATTTCTAAACAACTTTCTTTCCCCACCATACTGCAACAAGTTAGTTGCACCTTTCTTGCCCATTCAAGTAGACTATCTGGAGCAACAGCTTACAATTACAACTAAAAAACCAAGTGCATCAAAAAAGTTGCACGCCACTTTTCACTCCTTTCTATTTCACTCAACCGGTGTCATTCACCACTATACGGGCAATAAATCCAAATTATCCCTTACAAAACAGCTCGAACTGCAACATTTCGGTTGCACTTTTTTTCTTAAACACACCAAGTTCAGAACACTAAGAACCGGCTTTTTTCAATTAACCACGCCACTAACACCTAGATTTTTCAACTAAAATACAACAACACCCTATACAAACTCAATGTTTGGCATAAATAGTGCTTTAACTACAACAAAATGAGACTCCTATGAAAATGCTATCGTACCTCAAACATACCGGGTTATTGATCGTTGCCCTCCTGCTCGTCCCTGGCCATGCCTGGGCGCTGCAGCCACATAGTGCCCCAGATGTCCCATTTGTTGTTCACAGGAGCATTGATCTATCTCTACTGGCATACCCGCCGCACTCCAGAACTGAGCAACAAGGGCTGGCACTATCTACAGATATTCTGCATCCTGTTTGCAGGGTGGAACATACTGGCACTGGTAGGGCATGAGGCTATCAAATTCCTAAATTCGACTGATTTTATAGATAAAGCGAGTTGGAACGAACAGATAGCAGGGCCTATCACTCCTCTTAAGATGTTATACTATATTACCAAGATGGACCATCTGCTTTATGT